>CAZGOX010000001.1:0-13916 GCA_964527955.1 uncultured Opitutaceae bacterium
AAAGCGCTTCACGGGGCGGATGGTTGCTAATCCTTTGCGGCGCGCACGTCGAGCGCATCGCGGAGCCCGTCGCCCAGGAAATTCAGGGAGAAGAGGGTGAGGGAGAACACCGAGCCTGGAAACACGAGCAGCCACCAGAACTCCTCCATCTTGTCCGCGCCGTCCTTGATCAGCACGCCCCAGGAACTCATCGGGGGCTGCACGCCGAGGCCCAGGAAGCTCAGGAACGCCTCGAGCAGCATGACCGCGGGGATGGTGAGCGTCGTGTACACGATGATCGGCCCGAGCAGGTTCGGGATGATGTGCCTGAAGATGATCCGCCGCCGCCCGTACCCCAGGGCCCGGGCCGCCTCGATGAATTCCATGTGCTTTACCGACAGCGCCTGGCCACGAACGATCCGCGCCATCGTCAGCCACTCCACGGCGCCGATGGCCACGAAGAGCAGGAATATGTTCCGCCCAAAGAAGACCATGAGGAGGATGACGAAGATCGCGAAGGGCAGGGCGTAGAGAATGTCCACGATGCGCATCATGACGGCGTCGGTTTTGCCGCCCGCAAAGCCGGCGATGGCGCCGTACGAGACGCCGATCACGAGCGCCACCAGGGTCGCGACCAGGCCCACCAGGATCGAGATCCGGCCGCCGAACAGGATGCGCGCAAACAGGTCCCGGCCCAGTGTGTCCGTCCCCAGCCAGTGGGCCACGCTGGGCGGCGCCGCGCCGAGGTCGAGGTTCTGGTCCTCGTACGACTGGGAAAAGAAGGGTCCGACCAGGCACAACACGAGCATGGTCGCGACGACGATGCCCCCGAACAGGGCCAGCCGGTTTCTCCTGAGACGGCGCCAGGCATCCGCCCAGGGCGAGCGGCCCCGTTCGGGCTGCTCCTGCTGCGGTGGGACGGCCTGGGGGGCTGCGCTCATTCGAACTTCAGCTTTGGGTTGAGCCAAACCTGGACGACGTCCACGACCAGGTTCATGCCCACGATCAACGCCGCATAGAGGATGACCGTGCCGAGGACCAGGGTGTAGTCGCGGTTGAAGGCGGAGTTCACGAATTCCCGCCCGAGCCCCGGGATCTGGAAGATCGTCTCGATGACGAAGGAGCCTGTGAGGATTCCCGCGATCGCCGGCCCGAGGAACGAGACCACCGGCAGCAGGCCCCCGCGCAGGGCGTGCTTGAAGATGACCCGGGTCTCGGTCGCCCCTTTTGCACGGGCGGTCCGGATGAAGTCCTGGCTCATGATTTCGAGGAGGCCTCCGCGGGAAAGCCGCGCGATATAGGCGGCGTAGACCGACCCCAGCGTCAGGCTCGGAAGAATCCGGTCGATCGGGGAGTACCAGCCGGAAGCGTTGAACCAGCCGGCGTGGATGGCGAAGAGGAGCACCAGGATCGGGCCGAGCACGAACGTGGGGACGCAGATGCCCGTCATCGCAAGGGACGAGCAGAGGTAGTCGATCCAGGTGTTGCGCCGGACCGCGGCGAGTACGCCCAGAGGAAGGCCCACGGCGAGGGCGATCAGCAGCGAATAGAAGCCCAGCTCCAGGGAAACCGGAAGCTTGTCCGCGATGATCTCGTTGACGGTCCTGTTCGGGTATTTGAACGACGGACGGAAATCGATCCCGAAGGCCTGCTTGAGGTCCAGGCCCTGGGTGAGCGCCCCGGGGTGGAACGCCTTCGGGCAGAGGTCCCAGAGGTAGTCCCGGTACTGCTTCCAGAGGGGGTCGTCCAGGTGGTAGTAGGCGTTCAGGTTCCTCAGGACCTCGGGCGTCACCGCCTTTTCCGCCGTGAAGGGGCCGCCCGGCACAAAGCGCTGCATGAAGAAGGTCCCGGTGATGATGATGAGCATCACGGGGATCGCCTGGAGCAGCCGGTAGCCGATGAAGCGGAACATGTCAGGTCCTGTCCAGGTGCACGAACTTGTAGGGATGGATGTTGAGCAGGGTGGGCCACCAGCCCTGGACGCGCGGGTTCACGGTGTAGAAGCTTGTGTAGTAGTAGATGGGAATCACCGGGCACTCTTCGACAAGGATCGAGTCGAGCTTCTGGTAGATCTCGTAGCGAGCCTCCTCGGTATCCGCGTCGAGGGACGAGCGCAACAGGCGGTCGTACTCCGGGTCGGACCAGAGGGTGTCGTTGTTCCCGTTCGCCGTCACCCAGATTTCCAGGAACACATGGGGGTCCATGTAATCGGCGATCCAGCCGGCCCGCTCGAGCTGGAAGTTGTGGGTGTGCTGGGAGTCCAGGTACACCTTCCAGTCCTCGTTCCTAAGGGTCACCCGGACGCCGAGATTCTCCAGCCACATCGCCTGGATGGCCTCGCCGATGTCCTGGTGCTCCTTGAAAGTGTTGTAGAGAAGCTCAATCGGCGGCATCCGCTTTCCCCCGGGGAAGCCGGCCTCGGCGAGGAGGCGCCGCGCCTCCGCCACGCCGCCCGTGAGCCGCGCCCTCGGTGTATAGCCGCCGTCGTTTGGATAGCTCACGGCATAGGCGGGCTGCTCGCCGCCCTTTACGACATCGCCCACCAGGCGCTCGCGGTCGACCGCCAGGGCAAGCGCCCTGCGGATCCGCGCATCGTTGAGGGGGGGGCGGGTGACGTTGCACCGGTAAAAATAGACGCCCAGATAGGGCTCCAGCCGGAGCTCCTCCGGGTGTTCCCTCTTGTACACGTCGATCTTCGTGCTCGGCAGCTGCGACGTGATGTCGAGCTGCCCCGTGCGGAACATGCGCTCCTCGGTGGAGGCGTCCACGACGGGATAGAACTCGATGGCGTCGAGCTTCACCCTCGCGGCGTCCCAGTAATATGGGTTACGGACGACGACGATCTTCTGGTCGGGCGTCCACTCCTTCAGCATGAAGGCGCCGCTTCCGACCAGCCGGCCGGCCTTGGTCCACCCCGTGTCCTTGCGATCGAGGGGGCCATAGCGCGCCAGGACCTTGACGGGGAGCGGATCCCAGACGTCGTCCGTGGCGAGGATCTTCAGGAGGAACGGGATCCGCTGGCGCAGGGTCACCTGCAGGGTCCTGTCGTCCAATGCCTTGAAGCCGACCTTCGAGAAATCGGTCAGCACGCCGTGGTTGTAGTCCTCGGCGCCGACGACGCACCAAAGCTTGTAGGAAACCTCCGACGCGAAGGCCGGCGTGAGGGTCCGCTGGTACGACTGAACAAAATCGCCAGCCGTGATCGGATTGCCGTCGGACCAATGCAGGTTGGACCGGAGATGGAAGGTGTACACGAGCCTGTCGTCGGAGATGTCCCAGGACTCCGCCAGACCGGGAACCGGGTGCAGGTCATGGGGGTCCGCGCCCACGAGGCTGTCAAAGAGGCTCAGGATGATGTTGAGCTCGGGCACGCCGGTGATCGCCTCGGGGTCCAGGTCCTGCGGCTCGGCGCCGTTGCCGATTCGGAGGACCTGAAGCGGACGCCCGTCGGCTCCGGCCCCGTCGCCATGCCTGGCGCAACCGCCCGCAAGGGCGAACCCCGCGGACAGCATGAAAGTCAACAACCTGCGTCGTGGCATCGCACCGAACAAAGCGGGGGGGGAGGGGTTCCGCAAGCCTCCTAAGAAAATGGCGCAGGGTCTTTTTGACAGAGACAATCCCGCAGACGATTCGAGGTAGGGACGCCCGGCCCGGGCGTCCGGGCAAACCCAGGAGCCATTCGTCGGCCCGGACGCGCGGGCCGCGCGTCCCTACCCGCGCTTCGGCGAAACGGTCCCTGCGCCCAAAAATACGTGGCGTCCGGAGGAATTTATGGTTCAGTACCCCGTCCCGGAGCTGTGGCAGAGTGGTCTAATGCTCGAGTCTTGAAAACTCGCGTGGGCGCAAGTCCACCGTCCGTTCGAATCGGACCGGCTCCGCCAATTTGCGCCAACGCCCGCGCGCCCGCCGGACTTGACACCTTGCAAGCGCGTTGGGTAGATTGACAACCCACTCAAACTCACTTTGCGGAAAAGTGGGCCTTTCGGCCCGCTTTTTTTTTCCCAATTTCATAACCTTCCCCATCCATGAGCAGCGAAATCCTCTCCGTCCTGGAGTATATGGAAAAAGAGAAGGGCATTCCGCGCACGGACATGATTGCGACGATCGCGAATGCGCTGAAGACGGCGGCCCAGAAGGGCCTGAATTCAGGCCAGGAGCTGCGAATCGACATCAACCCCAAGAACGGCCAGCTGCACGCGTGGGCCGTGATGAAGGTCGTCGACTCGATCAGCAATCCCAGGACCGAGATCCATGTCGAAAAGGCCCAGGCCGTGAGGGCTGGGGCGGTGATCGGCGAGATGGTCGAGAAGGAGATCGATCCGTCCACGCTGGGCAGGATCGCGGCCCAGACCGCCCGCCAGGCGGTGATGCAGCGGCTGAGGCAGTTTGAGAAGGACCGCATCTACGACGACTTCAAGGACCAGGTGGGAAACATCGTGACGGGCGTCGTGCGCCGCCGCGAGCGCAACGACCTGTATGCCGACCTGGGCAAGGCCGAGGCGGTCATGCCCGCCAAGGAGCAGGTGCCGGGCGAGGAATACCAGCCGGGAGACCGGATCCGCTGCCTCCTCCTGGAGATCGAGAATACCACCCGCGGCCCCGAGATCATCCTCAGCCGCGCGAGCTCGAAGTTTGTCCGCCGCCTTTTTGAGCTGGAGGTGACCGAAATCGCCGACGGCACTGTCAAGATCGAGGCGTTCGCCCGCGAGCCCGGCTACCGGACCAAGATCGCCGTGACCAGCGCCGACCCGAAGGTGGACCCGGTCGGAGCCTGCGTCGGCGCGAGGGGCGCGCGGGTGAAGGCGATCGTGCGCGAGTTGGGGGGCGAGAAGATCGACATCATCAAGTATTTCGCGGACCCGAAGGAAATGATCATCGAGGCGCTCAAGCCTGCCGTTCCCCGCGAGATCATCGTCGATGACAAGAACCACCGCATCGTCCTGAAGGTGGCGACCGACGACCTCGCGATCGCCATCGGCCGCAAGGGCCAGAATGCGCGCCTGACATCCCGCCTGATTGGATGGCGGATCGACATCGAGGAATTCAAGGCCGCCGGCGACGATCCCCGCGGCAACGCGATCGCCTCCCTCGTCAAGTTCCTGGGCCTCGATCCGGCCATCGCCGGGCGCCTGGTCGACATGGGCATCACCTCCCCCGCCGCATTTGAGGGCGTCGGGGCGGAGGACCTGGTCGGCGGCGGATTCACCGCCGAGGAGGCGCAGGCCATCATTGCCCAGGTTCCGCCGTCATCGTCCTGATTGAATGAGCATCCGCATCCACGAACTCGCCAAACGCATCGGCATGGATGGCAAGGACATGCTGGCCTTGCTGAAGCAGCGAAGCTACGTGGCGGCGGACACAAAATCGGTCTCGAGCACGGTCGCGAACATCTACGTCGAGGAGATTGAGAAGGAGTTTGGCGTCAAGGTTGCGCCGCCCGAGCAGGCCGCCCCGGCGGTGGAGAAGGAGGCGGCTTCGGACCACGGTTCGGGCGAAGTGCCGCTCACAACCCCGCCGTCCCCGGATGTGGTGTCGAGGGTGAGATCGCCCGTGGGCGTTTTTGTGAAGTCGGCGGATGATGTCGTGCGGGAGAGGGATGCCGCGAAGGCGGCCGCCATGCCGCCGCCGCCGGTGCCCGCCCTGCCGCGCCCGCCCCCGAGGTTTCCTTCGGCTCCGCCGCCCTTGAGGCCCCCGCCGGTCCCGCCACCTTCCGCCGCCCGCCCCGCCGTGCTGCGGGTCCCATCGGCGCCCGCTCCGTCGGCCCCGCCGGTCCTGCCCCCGGTCCAGGCGGCACGGCCACCGGCTCCTCCTCCCCCGCGCCCGGTCCAGGCGGAGGCCGCTCCGCAAATCGGCGCTTCCGTTCCCCCCGCGCTTCCCCAGGCCGCAGCGTCGGCGCCCTCCGTGATCCAGCAGGGAGACGTGAAGATCATCCAGGTGAAGCCGCCGATCGTGGTCCGCGACTTTGCCACGGCGCTGGGCCTGCGTCCGTTCCAGCTCATTTCCGAATTGATGCAGATGGGCATCTTCGCCTCGATCACCCAATCCATCGAGGAGGCGGTCGCGATCAAGGTCGCCGAGAAGCACGGCCTGCTCCTGGAGATCAAGCACCGGAACGATCCCGCCCTCCAGCAGCAGGCCCAGTCCCAGAAGGACGAGGACCGGAAGAAGACCGACGAGGAGCGCGAGGCAAGGGACCTGGCCCCCCGGCCGCCCGTTGTCTGCATCTTGGGCCATGTCGACCATGGGAAGACCTCCCTGCTCGACGCCATTCGCAAGGCGCACGTGGCGGCCGGCGAAGCGGGCGGCATCACCCAGCACATCGGCGCGTACCAGATCGAGTTCAACGGCCGCAAGATCACCTTTCTCGACACCCCCGGACACGCGGCCTTCAACAAGATGCGGGCCCGCGGAGCGTCGGTGACGGACATCGCCGTGCTGGTGGTGGCGGCGGACGACGGATTCATGCCGCAGACCGACGAGGCCCTGCAGCACGCCCAGAACGCCAAGGTCGCGCTGATCGTCGCCGTGAACAAGATGGATGCGAAGGGCGCGAACCTCGACTCGGTCAAGGCCCAGATGCAGCAGCGCAACATCGTCCCGGAAGACTGGGGCGGGGAGACGATCGTGGTGCCGGTGTCCGCCCTCAAGGGCACGGGCGTGAACGATCTCCTGGAGATGATCGTCCTCCAAGCCGATGTATTGGAGCTCAAGGCCAATCCCAAGGCCGATGCGGGCGGTGTGATCATCGAGTCCCAGGTGGACGTCGGGCGCGGCCCGGTAGCCACCGTCATCGTGCAGCGCGGCACGCTTAGGGTCGGCGACGCCCTGGTCTGCGGCGCCCATTGGGCGCGGGTCCGCGCCATGTTCAACGACCAGGGTGAGCCCATGAAGGAGGCCGGACCGGCGACTCCCGCGAGGGTCGTAGGCTGGTCGGGAACTCCCGAGAGCGGGGCCACGTTCCGTGCGGCCAAGAACGCCCGCGAGGCGGAAAACATCGCCGAGGAGCAGATGCACCTGCTCAAGAAGGACGCCCTGACCCCGGGCACGACCAAGGATGTCTCCGTGGAGCAGCTCTTTGCCAACATCGCCGCCGACAAGCAGGCGGTCCTGAAGGTCATCGTGAAGACGGACGTCTTCGGCTCGGCGGAGGCCGTGCGCCAGATGCTCGAGGCGATCAAGAGCACGAAGGTGCAGCTGGAGATCGTCTCTGCGGACGTGGGCCTGGTCACCAAGAACGACGTCCTGATGGCGGGCGCCTCGGGGTCCGTGATCCTCGGATTCAACACCAAGCTCGAGAACGGCGTCACGCCCCTTGCCAAGCACCACGGCGTGCGCATTGAGAGTTTCGAGATCATCTACGAACTCGGCGACCGCGTCCGCGAGATGCTGGCCGACCTGCTCGAGCCCGACATCAAGGAGACGAAGCTCGGCGCCGCCGAGGTCCGCGCCACGTTCCCGCTCGCGAAGGGTTTTGTCGCCGGCTGCCTCGTCACAGAGGGAAAGATCAACCGGAACGCGAAGGCCCGGCTGCGCCGCGGCAAGGAGATCCTTCACCAGGGCAAGATTGCGACCCTCAAGCGCTTCAAGGACGACGCCAACGAGGTGCGGGCCGGCCTGGAGTGCGGAATCAAGCTCGACGACTTCAACGGTTACCAGGTCGGCGACATGATCGAGTGCTACGAGGAGGAAAAGGTCAGGGCGGCGCTCTGAGATGTCCACCCGCACCATCCGCGTCAATGAGCTGATCCAGCGGGAGCTCAACGCCATCCTCCGGCAGCGCTACCAGTCCGAAGCCATGGCGATCACGGTCACGGAGGTCCGGGTTTCCCCGGATTTGCGCGACGGCCGGGTCTTCGCGGCCATTCTCGGGGACGGCGAGACGGTCCGAAAGAAGTTCCGATGGCTGCGCGGCCGCGACCGGGCGATCCGGGAGGAGCTCAGCCGCCGCATCGTGCTCAAGTTCCTGCCCAAGTTCGAGTACAGGCTCGACGAAAACACCGCCAAGGCCGCGCACCTGATGCGGCTCTTGGACGAGGTGAAGTAGGGCCCCCGCTCGGCCGCCGGTTTTCGTGGCCTTTTTCGGCCATTTTCGGCCATAATGATTGTCCGTGGAAAAATTTTATCCCGAGTTTAAGGCCGTCTTCACCGGGCTCCTTGCGGCCCTGGAAGGCAGGCGCGTCGCCGTGATCGGCCACGCCCGGCCCGACGGGGATTGCATCGGGGCCCAAGTGGCGCTGGCGCGGGTGCTGGCGGCCCGCGGGAACGAGGTGATCTGCGTGAACGGCGACGCAGTTCCGCGCAGGCTGAACTTCCTTACCCTGGGCATGACGTTTTTCAGGCCGGACGAGGTGATGAAAAAGGCGGGGGACTATGCCGCCGTCTTTGTCGACTGCGCCGACCACGCAAGGGGCGGCCAGCGGGCGAAGGCCGCGTTTCCGCACCCGATCGGAAACATCGACCACCACCTTTCGGACGCGGGATTCGCGGACATCAACCTGGTGGACAGCTCGTCGGCCGCCACGTGCGAGATCCTCGCGGGCGTCCTGTTCGACCACGGCCTGAAGGTGGATCCCCAGGCTGCCCAGGCGCTGTATACGGGAATCCTTACGGACACCGGGCAGTTCCGGTTTCAGTCGACCTCCCGCCGCTGCTTTGTGCTGGCCGGGGAGCTCGTCGCGCGCGGCGCCTCGCCCTCCGTGGCCGGCTATGAGCTCTATGAACGGGAGACGCCAGGCCGGCTCCGGCTGCTGGAGCGCTTCCTTGCGTCGCTTCGACTCGAGTGCGGCGGACGGGTGGCCGTAGGCACGCTGATCCCGGAGTCCTTTTCCGAGACGGGAACGGGGCCCGAAGACACCGAGGGACTTGTCGACTACGCGCGGTCGATGGACGGCGTCGAGGTCGGCGTTTTGATCGAGCTGCAGTCCAACGGGCCGGTCAAGGCCAGCCTCCGCTCCAAGGAACCCTCCGTCCGGGTCGACCTGATTGCCGGAAAGTTCGGCGGTGGGGGCCACGCCTGCGCGGCCGGGTTGAACATGAAGGAACCACCTCCTGACTTCCGAGCCCGGCTTATCGAGGCCATCGAGCAACGGCTCGCCGCCAAGGCCTGACCGCGGCATCCTGCACTTTCCATGCTCCTTTCCCCCCCTGAACTCGACGGAGTCCTCCTGGTAGACAAGCCCGGCGACCACACCTCGCACGACGTCGTGGCGCGGTTGCGCGGCAAGCTTCGCATGAAGCGCATCGGCCACGCCGGGACCCTCGACCCGATGGCGACCGGCCTGCTCGTGATCCTGGTCGGCAAGGCGACCAAGCTCTCGCAGTACCTGGTGAGCGTCGACAAGGAATACGAGGGGACCATCGAGTTCGGAAAGATCACGAATTCCCAGGATGCCGACGGCGAGGTGGTGGAGACGCGGCCGGTGCCCCCGCTGACGGAGGCGG
The DNA here is from genome assembly GCA_964527955.1 of uncultured Opitutaceae bacterium. Taxonomy (GTDB): domain Bacteria; phylum Verrucomicrobiota; class Verrucomicrobiia; order Opitutales; family Opitutaceae; genus Palsa-1447. Next base: position 9,421 of record CAZGOX010000001.1, read on the forward strand.
ATGTCCTGACGGCCATCCAGGGGTTCCTCGGGGACCAGTACCAGACGCCCCCGATGTTTTCCGCGGTCAAGATCGGCGGGGTGCCGCTCTACAAGCTGGCCCGAAAGGGGGAGGAGATCGTGCGCGAGCCCCGCTTCATCCGGGTCATGAGCTGGGAGATCACCCGCTTTGACCTGCCGCGCCTTGATTTTCGGATGCGCTGCAGCAAGGGGACCTACGTCCGGACCCTTGCGCACGAGCTCGGGCTCAAGCTCGGGTGCGGCGCCTTCCTGGCGGCCCTGCGGCGAACCGCCTCCGGGTCCCTGAAGGTTGCCCAGGCGCTGACCCTGGACCAGATCGAGGCGCTCTCGATCCCCGACATCGAGAAGCGCCTGATCCCGGCGCGCGAGGCAGCCCCGACCCTGGTCTGAGAGTGAATTTCCCTGCCCAGTTCGGCGGCCTCGACGAGGCGGCGGCGCTTCCCGCCAAGCCGCTCCACCTGGCGATCGGAATGTTCGACGGTGTGCACCTGGGGCATCGCGCGGTGGTCGGCGCGGCCGTCCAGTCGGCACGGGCCAACGGAGGAATCGCCGCCGTGCTCACGTTTCATCCCCACCCGAGCGCCTTGTTCAATCCGGGGAAGCCGACGCGGCTGATCATGGATCCTTCCTGGAAGGCCGGCCTGCTCCAGGGCCTTGGCGTGGACGTTGTCATCAACCAGCCCTTTACGCCTGAATTCGCAGGCATCGACGCCGGGCAGTTCCTTCCCCTTCTCAAGAAGGCGCTGCCAGGCTTGGTCGAAATCTATGTCGGGGAGGACTGGCGCTTCGGGGCGAAGCGGCGTGGCGACGTTGCGATGCTGGTCAACGAGGCGAGCGTCCTGGGCGTCTCCGTCACCAGCGCCCCGCCGGTGAGCCTCGACGGCGAACCCGTGAGCAGCACCCGCATCCGCACCCTGCTCGAGTCCGGGGATGTCGCCGGGGCCAACGCGCTCCTCGGCGACCCCTACCGGTCACTGGGAACGGTCGTGGGGGGAAAGGGGATGGGGCGCACCATCGGGTTTCCCACGCTGAACCTCGCGTGGTCGCCGGAGCTCAGGCCACGCTACGGAGTCTACGCCGTGAGGGTGACCGGCCTGCACAAGCCCGGAGGATCCGGGGCGCCCCCCGCCGGGGGAATGCCAGGAATGCCAGGGACAGGTTCGGCAGGAATACAAGGGACAGGTTCGGGAGTGCCAGGGACAGGTTCGGCAGGGAAACTGGGGACAGGTTCGATAGGCTTTCTTCCTGGTGTGGCGAACTACGGCGTCCGGCCGACCGTCGAGACCACTGCCGAGCCGCTCCTTGAGACCCATGTCCTTGGACCCTGCGCACTCGGCTGCGGAGACGAAATCATCGTGGAATGGCTGCAGTTTCTCCGGCCCGAAATGAAGTTCCCGGGCGTGGGTGAACTCAGGGCGCAGATTGCGAAGGATGTGAAGCAGGCGCGCGCGTTTTTCGCTATGCCGGTTCGTCCCTGATGATCCGCATGAGCTGCATTTGTAGGGCAGCGAGCTTGCTCGCGCCTTCTTCGATTAGCCTTGCCCGAGCCCCGTCCGGCTTGTTTTTCTCACCCTCCGCAAGTTCTAGGACCCTTAGCTCAGTTGGTTAGAGCGCTTCCTTGACATGGAAGAGGTCGCTGGTTCGAGTCCAGTAGGGTCCAGGATTTCGGCGCGCCATGCGACTCCGCCCCAAGTCCGTCCTCCACCCGCTCCTGTGGGTGCCCTCGCTTTACCTGGCGATGGGAATTCCCTTCAACGTCATCATGGGCGGCACGGCCGCGCGGATGTACAAGTCGCTCGGCTACACCGACGGGCACATCACGGTCGCCCTTGGCAGCATCGGGGTTGCATGGTCCCTGAAGCCCCTTTGGGCGGCGTTCCTCGACATGAACCGCACGAAGAAGTTTTTCGTGCTCTCGATGGAGCTCCTGCTCGCCGTGCTGTTTGGGGCCATCGCGATGACCCTGCCGATGTCCGGCTTTTTCCGGATCAGCATCGGCCTCTTCTGGGTGGCGTCGTTTGCCTCGGCCACCCAGGACATATGCGGCGACGGCATCTACCTGGTCTCGCTGACGAAGCCCGTCCAGGCCCGCCTTGCGGGGGTCCAGAGCACCTTCTGGGTCTTGGGAAAGGTCCTGGCGACGGGCGTGCTGATCTACGTCCTCGACCAGGTCAAGGTCGCCCTTCACTGGCCGGAGAAGTTGATGTGGGCCGTGGTGATGGTCTCGGGGGCCGGGGCGATGGTCGCGCTCGCCGCGGTGCACTTCTTTGCACTGCCGTCAGGCGGCATCTCCCAGAGGCCGGAACGGGTGAAGGAGGTCGTCGACGACTTCCTGGGCACGGCGGTGAGCTTTTTCCACAAGAGGATGTTCTGGGGCATGATCGCCTTCGTTTTTCTCTATCGCCTGGGAGAGGGGCTCATACTCATGGAGGGTCAGCTGTTCCTCCAGTCGGCCGTGAGCAAGGGCGGCCTCGGCCTGACGGCCGGCCAGGTGAGCGGCATCGATGCCATCTGGGGGACCCTCTTCCTGATCATCGGCGGACTGCTGGGCGGCTTGTTTGTTTCTCGGGTTGGCCTGGCGAGGTCCCTTGCGATCCTCGCCGTTTGCCTGAATATTCCGCATTTCACCTACGTGTTCCTGAGCCAGTCGGCCGCCGCCGGGCACGGCGTCAGTTACCTTGAGACGGCGACCCTGGTCAGCATCGAAAAGTTCGGCTATGGGTTCGGGTTCGTCGGCAACATGATCTACATGATGCAGCAGCTTGCCCCGGGGCGCTGCACGATGACCCACTATGCGTTTGCGACCGCACTCATGAACCTTGTGCTCGTGCCGACCAACATGATTTCCGGGCCGCTTGCCGAGCGCCTGGGCTTCTCGACCTTCTTCCTGGTGGTCATGGTGGCGTCCGTGCCTTCGGTATGGGCGGCTTGGAGGGCGCCCTTCCCCCTTTCCTCCGAGTCCCCGTCGGAGGATCCGGCGGATCCGGAGGCCCATGTCGTGGTCACCGTCGACGATCCGACCCGACTGACGGCCTCCGAGCGGTCCGTGCAGCTTATTGCGGGCAGGGCATCGATCTACGCGATGCTCAACATCCTGGTCATACTGCTGCTGGACGCCCGGCTTCTTGCATCGCTTCAGGATAGGACGGACGGCCCCGCCTACTTCGTGTTTGCCCTGCTTGTCGGCAGCGCCGGCCTCAAGCTCTTCCTCGCGTGCAAGACGTTTTTCTCGGCTCGCGCGGCCCGGGCCGAAGCTGCGCTCACTGGCGAGAACGTCTACCTGCGAAATGCCGGCGGCGCCAAGATGGCGACCTACCTGTGCGGCGCAGTCGGGCTTGGCGTGCTGGCCTTCGGCGCGCACCTGGCTTTTGGATCCTGATCAAGGGACAGGTTATCCATCGGCCCGACACTTGCCAAAATGCGGGCACATGATAGGGTTTCGGGCATCATGCGCACCCTAAGCTTTGTTTCCCTTATCGCATTTGCGGCCGCTCTGGCGGCTCCCGGCTCTGCTCTGGCGGATGGCACCCATACCAAAGGGCCCGAGCCCGTCCAGGTGCTGGGTGGCCAGCAGGTCCAGCTTTCGGATTACCTCGTGCCCGGGAAGACCACCATTTTTGACTTCCATAGCGAATACTGCCCGCCCTGCCGGGCCATCGCGCCGAAGATGCAGAAACTCCATGAGACGCACCCCGAAATCGCGGTCGTCGACATCGATATCAACCGCCCTGACGTGAAGACCATCGACTGGTCGTCGCCGGTTGCCCAGCAGTACGGTCTGCAGTCGATCCCGCACTTCAAGATCTTCGGACCCGACGGAAAACTGATTGCCGAAGGCGACGATGCCTACGGGCAGATTGAGAAGTTGGTCGAGTAGGGGCTTGGTCCGGAGTTATTCCCTTGGTGGGTACCGGCCGGGATTGACGGTCCTACCAGCGCTTGGCCCAGCCGCAGTCGGCGATTTCGCTCTGCCCGGTCTGGTCGTCGACGATGCTCGGATCCAGATACAGCCCGAACGGGGATGGTGTGAACTTCAGGCGCACGTACCTGACCTGCCCGGCCGCCAGGCGAACGTGAATGATCTCCTCGTCGTGCCAGCCCGTCGAGACCTCGTACTTGCCGGCGGGAAGGTCCACGTAGAAGAATCCGTGCGGCACGGCCTGCCCGGCCTCGGTGCCGTCGATCTTTACGGCCGGAACGACCACCGACCCGATTAAATCTGGGCGGTAGATGAAGAGGCGCGCCGTAGCCTCCTTTAGGGGGGGCAGCGTGTCCTTGACCGAGCTGTAGGCGGGGCCGGAAGGACCAACGCAACCCGCCAGGACGAAGGCGACGGCGGCCAGACCCAGGAAGCAGGGGAGTTTTTTCATGATGAGCTTTCGAACTAGGGACAGGTTAGGTTAGAATTTGATGAGCTTTCGGAATTGAACAAGGGACAGGTTAGAAAGGGAGCGGGAACAATTAGGGACAGGTACA
>CAZGOX010000001.1:14016-47331 GCA_964527955.1 uncultured Opitutaceae bacterium
AGGGACAGGTTAGAAAGGGAGCGGGAACAATTAGGGACAGGTACAAGTGTCTCCAGTCGGTCACTCCTTCCGAAGGACCGAGACGGAATAGGGATGCAATTCTGCCGTCATGACTCCAGCGGGCAGCGTGGGATCAGACTCCATGAAGGAGCGCGCCGCGGCATCGTCCGCCGCCTCGAATACAACGATCCCGAAGGTCTTGTCCTTCGGCTCGCTCGTCCGGCCGGCCAACAGTACCTGTCCCTTGTCTGCAGCAGTTCTCAAATATTCGAGGTGGCGGCTCACTGCAGCCCCATCGTCCGCGGTCCAGCCAGAATCCTCGAACAACCTGGGCACAAGACGGAGGACATAGACGTATTGTCGGGGTTTGGCGCCGGTTGAAGCTGGGGGCGTGGCCATGGCGGTGGGAAGTCTTGCCAGCGGGCCGGGGCGCGGGCAAGCCCGCTGATCGAGGGCTAAGAGGCCGCGTCGGAGTCGGGCGGTATGAACCCTCGGCGCAGGACGTTTTCAGCTATCACCTTGGGAAAGAGAAAGTTCTCGAGGTAGCCTTTGCCGCCGGCCTTTGTGCCGCCTCCGCTCTGCTTGAAGCCGCCGAAGGGGTGCCGTTCGACGATGGCGCCCGTGATGCCCCGGTTGAGGTAGATGTTTCCGGCCAGCAGTTCACGCTGGGCACGCGCGAGCGCGGTGGGGCTGCGGGAAAACAGGCCTGCGGTGAGCGCATAGTCGGTTCCGTTCGCGATCGAGAAAGCCTGGTCGAGGTTCGTTGCCTTGAGAATTGCCACAACCGGGCCGAAAATTTCCTCGCGGGCTACGGTATTCGTCGGATCCACGTCCTTGAACACGGTTGGCGGGACGTAGGCGCCCCCGCTCGAGACCAGGCTTTCGGGCAGAATCGCCTGAAATGCGAGGACTGACTCCTTCTTTCCTTTCTCGATGATGCCAAGGATCTTCTGCTGCGCCTCTGCGTCGATAACAGGTCCGACGACAGTGCCGGGCTCCGACGGATCTCCTATGGGAAGGTTCGCACAGGCCGCCGTGAATCTCTGGACGAAGCGGTCATAGACCCCGCTGAGGACAATGAGCCGGGATAGGGCGGAACACTTTTGGCCGGAATACCCGAATGCGCTCGCCAACGCGGCGGGGATCGCCTCATCCAGGTCGGCGTCATCGTCAATAATGAGGGCGTTCTTGCCGCCCATTTCGCACACGACTTTTTTCAGGTTTGCCTGGCCGGGCATTGCGCGTGCAGCCGTCTCCCAAATTTTCAAACCCACGGTGCGCGATCCCGTAAAGGCAACGATGTCGACCCCTGGATGCGCGACCAGATGGGCGCCGACCTCCTCGCCCAAACCCGGCAGGTAGTTGACCACGCCGTGAGGCAGCCCCGCCTCGGTCAGGATGTCCATCAGGACTGCGGCCAGCACCGACGTCTGCTCCGCGGGCTTCATGACCACCCCGTTGCCGGCAATTGCAGCGGCAGCGGTCATCCCGCACAGGATTGCCAGCGGAAAGTTCCAGGGGGCGATCACGGCGGCGATGCCCCTTGGGATCCATTCCTGGATGCAACGTTCGCCGGGAACCGCCTGGGTGACTGCGCCGCGGTCGAGCCGGATCATCTCGGTTGCGTAGAAGCGGCAAAAGTCGATGGCCTCGCTGACGTCGCCGTCCGCTTCGGACCATGGTTTTGCGGCCTCCAGTACCTCCAGGGAATTCAGCTCGAAGCGCCGCTCCTCCATGATCTCCGCTGCCCGGAGAAAAATCCCGGCCCGCTCCGAGGCCGGCCTTGCGCTCCAGGAAGGGAAGGCTGAGCGCGCGGCGGCGACGGCATCGTCGGCATCCTTCACGGTCGCCCGGGCCCATAACCCGACGACCTGGGCCGGTCTTGCCGGGTTGACGGAAGAAACGTATTCGCGATTCGCGATCTTTCTGCCACCAATGACAAGCGGCCATCGTCGGCCTAGCCGGCCCTCCGCGGACTTGAGGGCGGCTCGCATCCTGTCCCGTGACCCGGCCCGGGTAAAGTCCGTGTTGGCCGCGTTGACGAAGGCCCCGGGCGCCGGAGCACGGCGGGCCAGAAGCTCGGGAGCCGTCCCGATCAAGTCGACGGGGTTGCGGAGCAATTCCTCCCGGCTGGCCGCGCCCGTGTGCTTTGCGCGCAGGAATCCCTCGTTGCTCGTGTTTTCCAAGAGCCTTCGGACAAAGTAGGCCATCCCGGGAAGGAGCTCGCCGACAGGGCAGTACTCCCGGACCCGGTAGCCCCCTTGGATCAGGGCAGACTTGAGTTCATCCGCCATCCCGAACAGGGCCTGGAACTCCATTGCCCTTGGGTCGATTCCCAGGCGCTCGGCCTGGGCGATGGCGTGCGCGCAGGACCGCACGTTATGGGTGCCGAACGCCGGCATGGCGACATCGAGCGACTCAAGAAGAAGAAGCGACAGTTTTTCGAAATTCGCATCGCTCCGGGGTTTGCGGGACCAGACTGGCACGGGCCAGCCGCGTTGCTGAGCGAGGATGGTCTCGTAGTCCCAGTAGGCTCCCTTCACCAGCCTGACACCGAAGCGGCGCTTCCTTGCGCGACCCCAGTCGAGAAGGTCGCGGAGGTCGGCTTCACAATCGCGAAGGTAGGCTTGAACGGCAATCCCGAGCAGGGGCTGGGGGCCTTCGTCCGCGAGCAGCGACTTGAAAAGGGCGAGCGTCAGGTCCTTCAGCTGGTAGCTTTCCATGTCGAGGTTGATGAAGGCCCCGACCTCGGCCGCCCGCCTCAGGATCGGTTGGAGGCGCTCCCTCAGCACGGCCACCGACAATTCCGGATCGGAGGGGTGAATTTCGGGGGTGAGCGCCGAGATCTTGACGGAGAGGTTGAGCCGGGGAATGGGCCCCTCGGCCCCGATATCGCTGAAGCAGGGTTCCCCGGCCTCGGCCAGGAACTTGGAAACCGTCCCGAGTACGCCGAGGTTTCTCTGCAGGAAGACGTCGGCCTCCTCATCGCTCACGACCATCTCCCCCAGGAGGTCGATTGTCGTCGCCATCCCCGTCGATCGGTTTTCCTTGATGCGCCGAAGCAGGTCCTGCGGGGTCTCGCCTGCCACAAACTGGCGTGCCATGGCCACCACGTTGGCCTTGACCGGACCTGCAACCAGGGCCGGCGCGAACGAGGAGGCGGCGAGCCCGGCCTTCATCGCCGGGTTCAATTCCACGGCCCGGTCGCCGAGGTACTCCTGAAGGTGCCGGACGACCTCGGCCGAGGAGCCGAGCGAGGGCAGGACATCCACGAATCGGAAGAGCTGGGTCTTGAACGCAGGGTCCTGCATGGCCCAATCCATGAGCCGCCCGTAAACGCCTTTCTTCGAGAAAAGCGCCGGGGCCGGGGCGCTTTCCATGCGCGAGAACAACCCCAGGCCGATCCCGCGTATTCGTTCTTCGAGGGATGGATCGGCCGCCGGGAAGGGATTCAGGGTAGCCATGGGTGAAGGTTGGCCTGATGCCCTCCGGTGAGAATCAGAGAGATCCCAACAGGATTCCAAGGCCCGCCTGGGCGACCTTCACGTCGTCCTCCGAGCGGCCGCCGCTGAACGCGGCGATGAGTATCCCCGTCCGGCCCTTGGCGCAAACGCCGCCCTGCCAGCCGAACTCTCCCGTGTACGGAGGGCGGATCCCGCTACCGCTGTCCTTCAAGGTGTCGGCCATTTCGGCGGCCTTGGTATAGACGATTCCAAGAAAATTGTTACCCTTGCTGGTTTGCGACGGGCGGCTGGTTAGGTTCCCGACGACGACCATCTTGGACGACCAGGACGTTACGCTCCCTCCCTCGGCATAGGCCACCATCGCGACTCCCTTGACCTTCAGTTCGACGGCCCTGACCTGCATTGCCTGGAGGGCCCTTTCGCCAACCGCGTCGAACCCGGGGCCCGACTTTTCCTGTGAGAAGAGACTCGGGGCGATCAGGAGCAGGGCGGCAATGGCGAAGGCAAGAGGTGTTTTCATTGGGGTGGGTCGGTGACGCCTGTCTAATCCTTCCGGTTTCCGACGCAAGCGCCGACCGAACCGGCCGGCCAAGGCATTTGACGCGGGGACGATCCGCCAATACCGATGAGGCATGGGCGACGAAAGGCTGATCAACCTCGAGGCTCGGTATGAGTGGCTTGAGCGCCACGTGGGGGAGCAGGACAGGGCCATGGCGGAATTGGGCGAGGAGATCCGGCGGCTGCGGCGCGAGATAGCGGCTCTTCGCGAGGAGCTTGGGGAGGAGAGCCAAGCAGAGGACGGGGAGCCCGAGGAGCGCCCGCCCCACTATTGAGGGCGGTTTTTTTGGGCCGGCTGCAACTTTCAGCCAGGAGGCGTGTTTTCATGGCAACAAGATCCACACCCATGAAAAACAACATCCTCCTTCTCGCCTCCTTCACCGCCGTCCTCGCGGCTTACTCGACCCTCGGCGCAGCCGCGGCCGCCGGCACCACCGTGGTGGCCGGAATGCTCCTTATCCTGCTCGCCGACTACGCGGACCATCCGCGAAGGGTGGCAGCCCGCTCGGAGGTTCTCCGGTTTCCCACAGCGCCAGGCCTCTCCGAGGACTTTAGCGAGGCGGCCTGAAGCCCAGGCGGCCCCGGATTCGTCACAACTGGCGGATCGGCACGGAGAGGGGCGCGCCGGAGTAATGCACCGTCTTGACCGGGGCCGGAACGAATGAGAATCCGACCGGACGGTCCGAAGCGACCAGAACGACCTGAAAGTCCCGGGCGGCCAGCATGCCGGGGAATGAGCCCTCCCGTGCCCCGATTGTGAGCTTCCCACTGGCATCGTCCCATGTGATCGGAATCCTGGAAAAGGCCCCCGTCTCATAGGCGTAGCTCAGGCCGTCGTCCTCATAGAGGCTGAAGGCCCCATCCGCCCCGGCGTACACGTAAAGGGTGATCGGATCCACGGCCTTTTCCCCGACGTACTGCTGTTCCGGGCCGAAGGGAAGGATGGAACCCGCCCTGACGTGCAGGGGAATGGCGTCGAAAGGGGCCGGGGAATCGACGGTCTGTCCGCCCGCCAGGGCGGCGCCGGTCCAGAAGTCGTACCAGCCCCCGGTCGTTGCGGGCAGGAACACCTGCCTGCTTCGCTCCCTATAGGCCGTGACCGGGCTGACCATGAGCGCAGGCCCGAAGAGATACTGGTCCGTCACCTCCCGGGCCTTGGGGTCGTTCTGAAAGTCCATGACCAAGGCGCGCATGAACGTGCCTCCCCGCTGGGTGACGTCTCCCGCCGTCGAGTAGATGTAGGGGAGCAGCCGATAGCGCAGGCGGTCGAATTTCAGCTGGGCCGAATACGTGGGCGAATCATCCCCGCCGAACTGCCACATCTCCCTGAAGGGAAACTCACCGTGGACCCTTAGCAGGGGGACGAACGTGCCGAATTCAAACCAGCGGGCGTTCAATTCGCGCCACTCCGCCCTGGCTGCAGGCGTCGGCGACTTCGACGCGAACCGCGCCGGTACGGAGAACCCGCCCGTGTCCATGGTCCAGTAGGGCTCGCCCGAGAGCGAGAAATCCAGGCCGGCCTGGACCTGCTTGCCCATCGCCGTCCAGGTCGAGGAAATGTCGCCCGACCACACCGCAGCCGCGTAGCGTTGCTGCCCGGCAAATCCGGACCGCGTGAGGATGAACACGCGCTGGTCGGGGGACGCGGCCCGCTGCCCGTCGTACACCGCGCCGCTGTGGACCAGCGGGTAGGCATTCATTACCGGGGCCACCGAGCCGCCTGCGGGAGATATCATGTGCTTGCGCAGGCCGTCGTAGGTGGGCGCGGAAAGCAGGTCCGGTTCCGAGGCGTCCAGCCACCACGCATCCACATGATTGCTGAACAGGGCCTGGTTCACCTGGTTCCAGAAGAGATGCCGCGCGTCGGGGTTGAAGGCGTCGTAGAAGGTGTACGGCAGGCCCACCCAGTCCCTCAACCCCTCGTCGAGGTTCGGCTGGAAGAGAAAGCCCCTGGACTTCATCTCGTTGAAATTGGCGGTTCCCGAGTAAAACTTGGGCCAGACGGAGATCATCACGTGCGCGTGCAGGGCGTGGATTGCATCGACCCAGCCAGCGGGATCGGGAAAACGGTCCGGATCGAATTCGTGTGAGCCCCAGCCGGTGCGCGGCCAGTAGAACCAGTCCTGGACTATGTTATCGAATGGGATCTGCCTGTCGCGGAACCCCTTCACGATATCGAGGCTCTCCTGGGCAGTGGTGTAGCGCTGGCGCGACTGCCAGAGGCCGAAGGCCCACCGGGGCATCATCGGGGCCGGCCCGGTGAGGTGCCGGTAGCCGGCGATCACATCGTCGATCGCGGGGCCGTAGACAAAGTAGTAGTCGATCCCTGCGCCCGACTCGGACCAGATGGAAGTGTCGGTGGAGGGAGACGGGGTCTTCCACTTGAAGTGGAATGTCGGGGCGCCGGTGTCCTTGGTCCACTCAATCCGGATCGGGTAGCGCTTGCCCGCCTCGAACCGCACCTTGGCCTCGTCCTTCCACGGAAGCCAGGACTGGCGCCAGTGATTCATGATCAGGCGGCCATCGACCCACACCTTGATTCCGCCGTCCGAGTAGGCGTGAAACGCGTGATCGCCCGACTGGGCCGGGGCGAGAAAGCCGTCCCATTGCACCCGGAGGTTGCCCGGAGGAAGGCCCGGAAAAATCGCTGAATTCGACATGCGCTCGCCGTGGCCGGGATTGAAGTCGATGGCGGATTCGGTCCGGGTTGCGACCCGCACCTTGTAGTCCGCACCGGTGTAGTAGGCCGCCGAGAGACCTCCGGGACTTCCCTCGGCGTCCAGGAGTTCGGAGGCGGGGATGTCCTCGGGCTGGCGCAGGTCGCCGAACCGGCTATGGCTGTTGTTGTCCCATAGGATCCCGTAACCCCTGCTGGACACGAGAAACGGGATCGCTGCCGAGCCGTTGTGCTGCCAGAGGTCGAGGTCGTATCCCTTGATGTCCACGAGACCCAGATGGTGCTCGCCAAAGCCATAGAGGGATTCGTCTGCGGGCGCCTGCCACAGCTGGCCGACGTGCTGGGTGGGAATGCCCTCGACCTGCGCGGGCTCGAGGGTGCGGCCTCCGGGACTTTCCGCGAGGATTGCGGCTCCCGAAGCGTCAAGGAAGGAGACCGTCCCGGCGGGTAGCTCGACGCGGACTTGGAGTTTTGCGGTCTTGACCGTGGCATGGTCCTCAGTGGCGTCGATGGCCCAAAGGGCCCCGTCGGTCCGCTTCGGGTCGAGCATCAGGCTCTGGTGGGAGAAAAACGCCGGGTCCTTCGCGCAGGCGATGCGGACAACGTTCTCGGCGCAGACCTGGATCCTGAGCGCTCCCTCCGGCGTCGCGACGATCACCCCGTCGGGCTGCTCCTGGACCGCCTGGGGAAGGTCGGCCCGGAGGGGCGAAATCAGCGCCAGAGACAGGGCGCCGCAGGCTGCAAGGACCGATCGGGGAAAGGGGAGGTCGGGCATGGCGAAGAAGTGGGGTTCAGACGTCGCAGATGTGTACTCCCTGCTCCAGGGAGGCAAGGGCGTCGGCCCGACTGGGAATGAATTCCTGGGCGACAAATCCCTTGAAGCCTGTGTCGACGACGGCCTGCATGATGGCCGGATAGAAAAGCTCCTGGGTGTCGTCGATTTCGTGTCGGCCCGGGACGCCGCCCGTATGGTAGTGGGCGATGTACTGGTGGTTCTCGCGGATCGTCCTGATCACGTCACCCTCCATGATCTGCATGTGGTAGATGTCGTAGAGGATCTTGAACCTCTCCGAGCCGACCTGTCGGCAGAGCTCGAAGCCCCAGGCCGTGTGGTCGCCCATGTAGTCGCGGTGGTCGACCTTGCTGTTCAGGAGCTCCATGCAGACGGTCACCTTGCGCCGCTCGGCCAGGCCGACGATCCGCTTCAGGCCGATCGCACAGTTGCGCAGGCCCTCCTCGTCGTCCATGCCCGCGCGGTTGCCGGAAAAACAGATCATGTTCGGGTAGCCGGCATCGGCCACCTTGGGCAGGGTATCCTCAAAGTAGGCGGCAATCGCATCGTGGTTTTCGAGCCGGTTCAGGCCGTGGGGAATGTTGCCCGGAACCCCGGTGACCATGGCGCAGATGAGGCCGTGCTTCTTCAGGACGGGAAAGTCGGCGACGGTCAGGAGTTCGACCGACTGCAGGCCGATCCGGCGGGCGGCCTCGCACATGGTGTCCAGCGGGATCTTGGCGTAGCACCACTTGCAAACGGAGTGGTTGACGCGGCCCTTCAGTGCGTCGTGTCCGGGGCCGGGCGCCGATTCTGCAGCCCCGAGGTTCTTCAGGAGCGAGCCTGTCGCGGTGGCCAGGATTGCGCCGCTGGCTAGCTTTGCGATGGCGGAACGGCGGGTGATCATAACCGGGGCGGACGGAAGCTAAATTGACCCCGCGGCTGTCGCAAGGGCCAAACCGGAACCTTGACCGGGCAGGGACCAGGTCCAGATTGCCGGGACAATCCCCAACCCCAATGATGATCCGCAAAGCCGATTTTGGGCGCGCCGCGGCCCGCCTTGTCTTGTGTCCCGCGGTCGTCTTCGCCGCGCTTTCCGCGCTGGGCAGCCGCGTGGCGGCGGCGGAGAACGCCCCGTTTTACCTAAGGGACGGTGACAGGGTGGTATTTTACGGCGACAGCATCACCGAGCAGTCCTTCTGGGGCGCCGGGGCCTACGCGGACTTCACCGAAACGTACGTCCTGACCAGGTTTCCCAAGCTGAACATCGACTTCACGAATTCCGGTTGGGGCGGCGACGCGGTCAGCTGGAGCGGCGGAGGGCCGGTCGATGTTCGCGTGGAGCGCGACATCATCGCCCACAACCCGACCGTCGTCACGATCATGCTGGGGATGAACGACGGCAAGTACCGCCCGTTTGACCAGCCGACATTCGACACGTACCGCGATGGCTACCGACGCATCGTCGACACCATCCTGAAGGAACTGCCCGGCGTGCGCGTGACCCTGATCGAGCCCTCCCCCTATGACGACTTCACCCGGGCCCCGAGCTTTGAAGGGGGCTACAACGCCATCTTGATACGGTTTGCGCAGTTCGTGAAGGCGCTCGCCGCGGAAAAGGGGCTGAACGTTGCGGACTTCAATTCCCCGGTCGTGGCCATGCTCAAGTCGACCCGGGACATCGACCCGGCCCTCTCGCAGAAGATCATCAATGACCGCATCCATCCGGGGCCCGGGGCCCATCTGCTGATGGCCGAGGCGCTCCTGAAGAGCTGGAACGCACCTTCGGTGGTCACGGATGTCGAGATCGACGCGGCAAAGGGGGTGGTGCACGCCGTGGGAACCGAGATCAGCGGGCTGACCACAGAATCCACAACCTATGTTCCCGGCGACGCTCATGGGTCCGACCGGATTCCGTCCAAGCCAAGCGTGCTTGGCTGGACGCAAACCGACGACGCTCTCCCCATGCCTGTCGATCTCGCCGACCCCGCCACAGCACTTGCAGTCCACACCTCCGATTTCTTTGACGCCCTTGACAGCGAGCCGCTTCAGGTGACCGGCCTTCGAGATCCGACCTACGTAGTGAAGATCGACGGCGAGACTGTCGGAGAGCTTACCCGTGACCAACTTGCGGCGGGGATCAACCTGGCCACCCTTCCGACACCCATGTCGAAACAGGCCGCCGAGGTGCACAAGCTCACGGAGCGGCGCAATCATATCCATTTCATCCGCTGGCATTGGATCCAAGTGGGTCTTTTTCAGGATGGGTCGACGAAGGCCATAGCCGCCGCGGGCCCGCCCTTGCTCAAGGCCCTGGACGACGAGGAGGCCGAGGTCACGGCCCAGCAGCGGGCCGCGGCCCTCCCGGTTCCCCATCATTTCGAGCTGGACCCGAAGTAGGCGATGCTCTCCGAGAACATGCTGCCTCCGAACCGGTTTGAGCGAGCGCCCCTCGCCGTGTTTGGCAGCGGACTTGAGGCGTCGAGGGCCGTGGCCGGCGAGGTGGCGGAGCTAGTCCGAAAGCGGAGCCTCGAGGGCCGAACTGCGGTGCTCGGCCTGGCGACCGGATCCACCCCGGTCAGCTTCTATGCCGAGCTGGTGCGGCTGCACCGGGAGGAGGGGCTGAGCTTCGCCCGCGTGGTCACGTTCAACCTGGACGAATACCGCGGGCTCCCGGCGGACCATCCGCAGAGCTACCGGCATTTCATGCAGGTGCATCTGTTTGACCACGTCGATATCCCCGCGGCGAACACGCACGTTCCCGACGGCATGGTGCCGACCGGTGAGATCGAGGCCCATTGCAGGGACTACGAGGCAAGTATCCGCGCCGCAGGAGGAATCGATTTCCAGCTGCTGGGCATCGGGAGAACCGGCCATATCGGATTCAATGAGCCCGGCAGCGCCCGGCGGTCCCGGACCCGGCTCGTGACACTCGATCCGCTGACCCGGCGGGATGCCGCGGGAGACTTCGGCGGCGAGGAGAACACGCCCCGGTACGCGATCACCATGGGGATCAGGACAATCCTCGAGACACGCCGCATTGTCCTTATGGCCTGGGGTCAACACAAGGCCGACGCCGTGCGGGAGGCGCTGGAGGGCGACGTCACCGCGCTGGTCGCGGCGTCCTTTCTCCAGGAACACGACCACGCGACCTTCGTCCTTGACCAGGCTGCGGCCGGGTCGCTGACGCGGTTCCGGACACCGTGGCTCGTGGGCCCGCTCGAGGACCAGGGGCTCGCCTGGGACAGCGCCATGAGAAGGAGGGCGATCCTTTGGCTCTCCCAGGTCCGCAAGAAGGCGATCCTCAAGCTGACGGACGACGACTACAACGAGTCGGGGCTCCAGGACCTGCTCCAGGTTCAGGGATCATCCTACGAGGCCAATCTGGCCGGGTTCTACCAGATGCAGCACACGATCACGGGCTGGCCCGGCGGTCGCGACCCGGCGAGGACCAAACCGGGCGATGCACCCGTCAGGCCGCTGAGGGGACCGTCTGCGGATGTGTTTCCGAAGCGCATCTTGGTCCTTTCGCCCCATCCGGACGACGACGTGATTTCGATGGGGGGAACTCTGTGCCGACTGGTCGAACACGGGCACGAGGTCCACGTCGCCTACCAGGTATCCGGGGCGAACGCAGTCTCGGACGAGTCCCTCTGGAGGGCGCTTCTTTTCGTGCGCGACCTCGAGTCAACCGACGAGGGCACGAGGAGGAGGATCCGGGACGTATGCTCCGCCTTCGAGTCGGCAGAGGCGCTGCAACCCTCTCCTGATTTGGACCGGTGGAAGGCCATGATCCGCCGCCACGAGGCGAGCGCGGCCGCACGGGTCTGCGGGGTTCCGGGGGCGAACCTCCACTTCCTGGACCTGCCGTTTTACCATGGCGCCCCCAACCGGCGGCGGCAGCTCGGGGACAAGGACATCGAGGCCATGCATGGGCTGATCTCGGGCCTGCGGCCCCACTTGATTTTTGCGGCCGGAGACCTCGACGACCCGCACGGCACCCACCGGCTCTGCCTGCACGCGCTGCATGAGGCCCTGGCTCGCAGTGTGAAGGAGGCATGGTTCGGCGAGGCGGAACTCTGGCTCTACCGCGGGGCGTGGGCGGAGTGGGAGCTGGACGAAATCGACCTCGCGGTCCCACTGAGCCCACGGGAGGTGCTGCGCCGGCGCCGCGCGATCTTCCGGCATGAAACCCAGAAGGACCAGGCGCTGTTTCCGGGGGACGACCGAAGGGAGTTCTGGCAGCGGACGGAGGATAGGAGCCACAGGCTGGCCGAGGCCTACAACGCCCTTGGCTTGGCCGAATACGAGGCGATTGAGGCGTTCAAGCGCTACAGTCCCGGGGAGTTCCTGCTCCATGGCAGGCTTTAGAATGTGCGCGGCCCTGGTTGCGCTCGCCTCTTCCCTGCGCTCACAGGAGCCCGCGATGCCGCAACAGGGCGAGGTCATGCCGATGCCGGCCCACCTGGTTTTCACGCCAGGGCGCCTGGCAGTCACGAAATCGTTCACGGTGGTAGTCCGCGGGCAAGGGGACGAACGCCTGGCGCCGGCGGTTGGCCGCCTTCTCCGTCGCTGGGAAAGGCGGATGGAAATTTCATTTCCAAAGTCAACCCGCATGGGAACCCGCATGGGGACAGGTTCAGTACAGCTTGGGCCCGAAGGGACAGGTTCGAATCAACTTTTGATTGAGTGCGCCGAGGCGGGTAATGCCAATCCGTCGCTGCGCGATGATGAATCGTACACTCTCGAGGTGACCGCTGCGCGGGCAACGCTGCAGGCGGCCACCACGGTTGGAGCGATCCGGGGGCTCGAGACCCTCGAGCAGCTGCCCGCAAGAGATGCCCACGGGTGGTATGTGCCGGGCGTGAGCATCCGCGACGAGCCGCGCTTCCCATGGCGTGGGCTGATGATCGACGTTGCGCGCCACTGGCAGCCGCCCGAGGTCATCCGGCGCAACCTCGATTGCATGGCCCTTGTGAAGTTGAATGTACTGCACATGCATCTGACTGATGACCAGGGGTTTAGGATCGAGAGCAGGACGCACCCCGAGCTTAGCGCCAAGGGCTCGGACGGGGACTTTTTTACGCAGGCCCAGATGCGGGACATCATTGAGTACGCTCGGGCCCGCGGAATCCGGGTCGTGCCGGAGTTCGACATTCCAGGGCACACCACGAGCTGGTTGGTCTCGCACCCGGAGTTGGCGAGCCTGCCGGGACCTTACTCCATCGAGCGCCACTGGGGAATCTTCAAGCCGGTCCTGGACCCGACCAACGAGGCTGTCTACCGGCTGCTCGACGAATTTTTGGGCGAAATGTCCACCCTGTTTCCGGACCCGTTCGTGCACATTGGAGGCGACGAGAACAACGGTGTGCAATGGAACGCAAATCCGGGCGTCCAGGCATTCATCCTCGCCCGCGGCCTCAAGGGGAATGAAGGTCTGCAGGCCTACTTCAGCACTCGGGTGGCGGCGATCCTGGCTCGGCACGGGAAAAGGATGGTCGGATGGGACGAGATTCTTGCGCCGGGCGTGCCCGGGGACGCGGTCATCCATTCGTGGAGGGGGGTCGAGTCACTTGCCGCGGCCGCGCGGCTCGGCCACGACTGCCTGCTCTCCAACGGATACTACATCAACCTGATGTATTCCGCGCGGGACCACTACCTGAATGATCCTCTTGCGGCGGCGACCCCTTTGACGGCATTGGAAAGGAAGCGGATTCTGGGCGGGGAAGCGACGATGTGGTCCGAGTGGGCGACGCCTGAAACCATCGACTCTGTCGTCTGGCCGCGGACGGCAGCGATTGCCGAGAGACTATGGTCGCCGAGGGAAGTAGCCGACGTGGCGGACATGTATCGCCGACTTGACGCCGTCGGCGCCCGGCTTGAGGAGGCCGGCTCTATGCATGCGAAGGGCCAGGAGGCGATGGCCGAGCGCCTTGCGGGAGGTGCCCCGACTGCCGTTGCAGCCCTGCAGAGTTTCCTCGAGGCCATTGAGCCCGTAAAAGGATACGAGAGGGGGGCTCTCCAGCCGTGGAGCGTCCAGTCGACGCCTCTGGTCGGGGTGCCCGACTGCGTGCTGCCGGAAAGCAGGGCGTCATGGATCTTTTCCAATGAAGTCGAGAGGTATCTCGCGAACCGCGGCAGCGACGGGTCGCCCGGCGCAGCTGCGCTGCTGCGCAAGCTGGATTCATGGAGGGATGCGGGAGTGTTCGTCGCCGACATGCTTTCGCCGCGGTCGGCCGCGTTGAGGGATGCCGCGCCCCTCGCCCGTGCGCTCGCGGATGCCGCGCGGGTGGGTCGGGCGGCACTTGAGTCATTGGAAGGCAGACGGGTGATGGATACCGTATGGCTAAAGGAACAGGACGATGTCCTGGACCGATGCGCGAAGCCCGTCTCAGCTGCGGAACTGCCCATGATTGCGGAATTGCGAAAGCTGGCTGCGGCGGCCGCACAGGCCCCCTCTGGCCCCAAGGCCCAATGAATCCACAGAGATACAATCGTCTGCTTCTCTTGGTGGCTGGACTGGGCGGGCTGCTGTATGGCATCGACGTCGGAATCATTGCCGGGGCATTGCCCTATCTGGAAGCGACCTCCAGCCTGAACGCGGGACAGCTCTCCTTTGTAGTGGCGGCAGTCCTGCTCGGCAGCGTCGTTTCGACGCTGTTTGCCGGGGTGCTAGCAGATTGGTTTGGTCGGAAGGCCATGATGATCGCCAGCGGGCTGCTATTCGTCGCAAGCATTCCCATCATAGCTGGTTCGCATGGCTACGTCCCTCTTGTGCTCGGCCGGCTTCTCCAAGGAACCAGTGCCGGGCTCATCGGCGTCGTCGTGCCGCTCTACCTTGCTGAATGTCTTGGCCCTTCCACCCGTGGCAGGGGCACGGGAGTGTTCCAGTGGCTGCTAACACTTGGAATCCTGGCTGCCGCCTTGATTGGGGTATATTTCAGCATTCGGGTCGCCGAGGTGGAAAAGATCGGAAGCCCGGGCCGAATTCTTGCCTTTAAGGACCTGGCATGGCGCAGCATATTCTGGGCGTCCCTTCCACCAGGGCTCCTGTTCGTGTTCGGGAGTCTGGCGCTGGCCGAGTCGCCGCGATGGCTCCATCGCCACGGGCGCCGGGAAGGTGCGCGGGCCGCCCTGCTCCGGTCCAGGACCGTTGAGCAGGCCGATCTTGAGCTTCGCGAGATGGACGAGGTCGCGGAGGCTGGAAGGGCGACGACGCACTTCGGGGCCGTCGGGGTCCACGAATCCCTGACACAGCGCAAGTACGTCATCCCCTTCATCCTGGCCTGCGTGATCCTCGCCTGCAACCAGACCACGGGCGTCAATTCGATCCTCGGCTACAATACGACAATCCTTCTTCAGAGTGGGCTCTCGGATGCTGAGGCGCATTGGGGCTACGTCATCCTGGCCTCCGTTAATTTCATTCTGACGATGGGCGGCGTTGCGCTCGTGGATCGAAGGGGCAGGAAGTTTCTGCTCTCCCTGGGAAGCGCCGGGATTGTGGTGTCGCTGTTGCTTGTGGGGCTGCTCTTCCGCCAGACCGAGCGGAGAAGCGTGGATGCGGGCGTCGCAGTGCAGGCGCAGGTTTCTGGTGGCAAGGAGCTTGTATTTAACCAGTCCACCGCCGACCGACTTCTCGCTGCGATTGGCAGCCCCGCCATGGCCGGAAAGCCGGTAAGCATGGTGGTCATCTACTCGTACGGGGGGTTTCGGGCCGCAACGACTGTCGTGCGCTCGGCGGAGCCATTGGCAGTCCCGTTGGACTTTCGTCGGGAAAGTTGCATCCCGGCCAACAAAGTAATCGCCTTCTTTGCCAGCCCGTTCGCGGACCTCGACATCGCCCGCACGGCTGACCTGCGGATTGAGAGCGCCGTGATCACCCCGGTCGCAAGCGAGGCGAATGGCTGGGTGACAGCTTTCCTGATCTTCTGTTTCATGGGTTTCTTTGCCGTAGGCCCGGGCGTCTGTGTTTGGCTCGCCCTTTCTGAACTGATGCCCACGCGCATCCGCTCAAATGGGATGAGCCTCGCGCTGTTGGTGAACCAGGCCGTTTCGACGACAATCGCCGCGACCTTCCTCCCGACCGTGGGCCGCTACGGCTACTCGGTCGTGTTCTTTGCCTTTGCGGGATTCACCGTGCTCTACTTCATCACTGTGACCTTTTTCCTGCCGGAAACCCGCGGCAAGACTCTCGAGGAGATCGAGCGACACTTCGAAGGAGACTAATCGCCTAAGTAAGGGACAGGCTTGTCACCCAAGGGGCAAACACATGAATCTCGCCAATCGGGGACAGGTTCACTCTGAATCAAGACCGCGCCGTCTCCGAACGGGGACAGGTGCAAGACAAGAATACGTTACCGACCCTTGTTAGTATTGGCTGGGTGCGAACACATCGAATCAAGGTCTCACCTGAAGAGGGCGAAGCCACCTATCATTGTATGTCCCGGACGGTAAACCTCGAGTGGCTCTTCGATGACACTGCAAAGGAGGTCCTTCGAAAGCAGCTTTGGCAAACGGCTGACTTTTGCGGAGTAAAGATCATAACCTACAGTCTCCTCTCCAATCACTTTCATGTGCTTGTCCGGATTCCGAGACGGGGCCCGATTCCCGACTCCGAGCTTCTTCGGCGCTACCGGGTGCTCCATCCCCATCCGTCCCGATTCCAGGCGCTCCGCCTGGCCGTGATTGAGGAGTGGCTCAGAGCCAATGCGCCGGAAGGCGAGGCTTGGCGCCAGAGAATGCTCAGGAGAATGGGCGACGTCTCCGCCTTCATGAAGCTTTTCAAGCAGCGGTATTCGATTTGGTTCAACCGAAGTCATGGACGCTGCGGCCCCCTATGGTGCGAAAGGTTCAAGAGCGTGCTCTGCGAAGGTTCCGGCGAGGTCCTTAGGACCATGGCGCTGTACATTGACCTGAATGGTGTGCGGGCAGGTCTGGTTTCTGATCCAAAGGACTACCGCTTCTGCGGCTACACCGAGGCCGTGGCGGGCCACAACCAGGCCCGAGAGGGGTTGACCTCTGTTTGTGGAGGCAAGGACTGGGACGAAACTCAAGCAATCTATCGCCAGCTTCTTTTCGGAACCGGTTCTGGGCCAAGAGAAAACAATTCGAACATCGCCGTGGATGTTTTCAAAATGGTGGCCGCTTCAGGAGGACGGCTCCCGCTGGCCGATGCCCTGCGCTGCCGGATCAAGTTTCTCACGGAGGGGGCTGTGTTGGGCAGCAAGGCGTTTGTGGAATCTCACCTCGCTGCATATCAGCATCGCATGGGGCGAAGCCGAAACACCCCCGTCCGGGAACTGAGGTGTTTTGCCGACAGCGAGATTGCGGTCATGCGAAATGTACGTGGCTCCGTATTCGGATGAGAGGAGGGTTGGCTACCATGCACGGGCGTATTGAACTGGAGGGGTAAGCTGGTCGCTGCATTTGAGCGCTCGGGATGCCGTCAGGGGCCAGCGGGGATTTCGCAGCATCTCGCGTGCGAGCAACACCAGGTCCGCGTGCCCGTCGCGAATGATCCCATCGGCCTGAGCGGGCTCGGTGATCATCCCAACCGCGGCTGTTGCGATTCTGGCCTCGCGGCGGATTCTCTCGGCAAACGGGACCTGGTATCCGGGACCGACTGAAATCCTTGCACCGTGTACGTTGCCGCCCGAGCTGCAATCGATGAAGTCCACGCCTTCCATCTTAAGGCGCAGAGCGAGTTCCACGGACTGCTCGATGTCCCAGCCTCCTGGTACCCAGTCGGTGCAGGATAAGCGCACGGCCAAGGGCAGTCCTTCGGGCCAGACATGGCGAACTGCCTTGACGACCTCGATTAAGAAGCGGATGCGGCCCTCAAAGCCGCCCCCGAACCTGTCGGTTCGAAGGTTGCTTATGGGCGATAGGAACTCATTGGCGAGGTAGCCGTGCGCCCCGTGGATTTCGATCAGTTCGTAGCCAGCCGCGAGGGCCCGACGGGCCGCGGCGGCAAAACTCACTAGAAGGGCGGCTATATCCGCTTCCGTCGCCGCATGGGGGACCTTGTCTAGGTCGCCGCCAAAAGGGATCGCACTTGGGGCAATCGTGGGCCAGCCCCCTTTGCTGTCAGCCAGGTGTGCGCCGCCGTCCTGGGGCACCGCCGCTGAACCTTTGCGGCCAGCGTGGGCGAGCTGGATGCCGGCCACGGCGCCCTGAGACTTGATGAAGCGGTTGATTCGGGCGAGCGGCTCGATGTGTTGGTCGCCCCAAATGCCCGCGCAACCTGGGGTGATCCGACCCTCGGGCAGGACGGCGGTTGCCTCCGCAATGACCAATCCGGCCCCTCCCGCAGCAAAGGAACCAAGATGCACAAGGTGCCAGTCGCTTGCCACGCCCTCCGTGGAGGAGTACTGGCACATCGGCGAGACACCGACGCGATTTCGAAAAGTGATGGATCTGAGCTTCAGTGATTCGAATAGGCTCGGCATGGCGCCCTAAGAAAGCCCCACGTTTCACCGATTGGCAAGAATGCGACCCTTAGCGGGCGACTCGGGGCAGCCTCGCCAAGATTCGCAGGAGGTAGGGTAACACTCCATGGCCGGGGGGTGGCGACAGGAGTAGGGTGAGGGCCATCCGGTGGCTATCCTTTGCCATTTAACGAAAGAAACAAATGCACCTCCTGCTCTCCCCTGAACTCGCCAATATTTATTACATCGGCGGCGGCGGCCTTGGCCTCCTTCTCATCATTGTCGTTGTCGTTCTCCTGCTTCGCTGAAAACAGGTCAGCTTATGTGCCCGAGATAGAGTTCGGTCTCATACTCCATCCGGACCTGTCCCTCCTGCTCGCACCGGTCATAGAGTTCCCTGAGCGCCTCGAGCATGGGTCCGTGGCGAGGGTCTTCCTTCTTGGGGGCATAGGAAGATGAGAGGAGCCGCCCCTTGAGGCCGGCGAAGTCAAGGACTTGGAAATTTTCAAACACGAGCCTTCTCCAGTCCCGGTTCCCGAAGAATTCCTCGAACACCGTGCTGGTCCGGAGGTGTTCATGCCTTACCCGCCCGAAGTCGGTGCCAAATCGGGCCTTGATGGCCTCGTATCCCACGGCGAACGCGGATCCTGTCGGATTCATGGTGTTCCAAATGAGCGCGCAAGAACCGGCCGGGCTCAGAATCCGCCTGAATTCCAGGCTGGTTGCCAGGGGATCAAACCAGTGGAAGGCTTGGGCGCAGGTGACCAAGGACACGGAGCGTTCGCCAAGACCGGTTGATTCGGCGGTGCCGGCGACGCTCCTGAAGCCGGGCTCGCTCCTGAGGGCGCATTCCGCCGCGTCCCTCATGGCAGCATTTGGCTCGACCGCAAAAACGGTGGCGCCAGTGGCCAGGAGCAGCCTTGTGAAAATCCCGGTTCCCGAGCCAATGTCGGCAACACGGCTGTTCCTGCCGATCCGGCATGTGTCGGCCAGATGTGCGATCAAGCCGTCCGGGTATGAGGGCCGGTAGAGCACATAATTGTCGACGCGGTCTGTGAAACGTTGCGTGGGATTGAGGCCTTCCTTGCCCATGGCAGCCATGTTGCCGGTTGGCACGCCAAAATCGAGCCCCCGTTTTTGCTCTCATTCAACCTCGATCGGAGTCAAGCTGCAGCATGGAAAAACGCCCCTTTGCAGAGCTCGGCCTATCCGTGGAGATTCTCAAGGCCGTCGCCAAGATGGGCTTCGAGGAGGCGTCCCCGATCCAAACTGCGGTGATTCCACCCGCCTTGGCGGGCAGCGATGTCGTTGGACAGTCCTCCACCGGATCGGGCAAGACGGCGGCGTTTGCAATCCCCGCGATCGCATCCGTCGATCCTCACATTCGTGCTGTACAGGTGCTTATCCTTTGCCCCACGCGGGAGCTTACCGTGCAGGTCGCGGAAGAGGTTGCGAAACTATCCTTCTTCACCCGGGGCGTGCATGCGGTCCCCATCTACGGCGGACAGTCCTACGAAAGGCAATTCAGGGCCCTCGCCGCCGGCACCCAGATCGTGATAGGCACCCCCGGGCGGGTGATGGACCACATGGACCGCGGGACGCTGAAGCTCGACCGCCTGAAGCTTGTCGTGCTCGACGAGACCGACCGGATGCTCGACATGGGATTCCGGGACGACATTGAGAAGATCCTCCGGTCCGTACCGGAAAAGAGGCAGATTCTGTTCTTCTCCGCCACCATCCCACGGGCCATCCAGGACCTGATCGGCCGCTACTCCAGGGATCCCGCCTGGATCCGAATCGACTCGGTCGCGCAAAACGCCCCACAGGTTGACCAAGTCTACTTCGAGGTTGACCACAGGTCGAAGATCGAGGCGCTCACGCGCCTGATTGACGTGCACGATTTCCGATACGGGATCATCTTTTGCAGCACGAAGATCATGGTCGATGAGCTCGATGAGCACCTGCATGCGCGCGGGTACGCCACGGATCGGCTGCATGGCGACATCAGCCAGGCCCAGCGGGAAAGGGTGATGGATAAGTTTCGCCGCCGCGCATTTGAGTTCCTGGTCGCAACCGATGTGGCCGCCCGGGGCCTCGACGTGGACGATCTGGAAGTGGTCTTCAATTTCGACCTGCCGAACGACGCCGAGGATTATACGCATCGAATTGGTCGGACGGGACGGGCTGGAAAGTCGGGTCTGGCCTTCACATTCGTTTCTGGTCGTGAGATCTACAAGCTGGAGGGGATGGTGCGGTTTGCCCGGCTGAAGATCCGCCGCGCGACTATTCCGTCGCTGGATCAGGTGGAGGAGGCTCGGGCCAACGTTTTCTTCGAAAAGCTCCGCGCGACCCTGGTCGCGAAGGAATTCCCATCCCAGGATCGAATGTTTGAAAGCCTGCTCGATGAGGGCTTTGCGAGCGTGGACATCGCCTCCGCCCTAATCCACCTGCTTCAAGGCCCGTCCCTCGGAAAGAAGGCCGGGTCAGGCAAGCGCCCAGTTGCTACAAACGCGGGCGACGGTTGCGACAAGGCACCCTACGGCGGGCCCCGGCCCAGCAAGACCGGCAAAGATGCAAGAAAGGCCGCGGTGGCGACTCCCGAGACGCCACCTGCCGAGTTGGAGGCAGCGTTTGGCCCGAAGGGCGCGGAAGAGCCCGAGGATCCTCCGCCCAGAAAGTCCAAATACCCGCGTGCTCCACGGACAGGCAGGGAGCCGGGTATGGCGGCGCTGTTTCTGAACGTCGGCAGAAAGCAGCTGGTCACTCCTGCAGACATCGTCGGAAAAATTGCGGGTGTGACCCGCCTTCCAGCGGAATGCATCGGAGCCATCGATATTCACCAGCGCCATACCTTGGTCGACGTCAGCGAGGAACACGCCCCTGAAATCGTAAGGAAGCTCACAGGCATCCAGCTGAAGGGTGCCATACTTGCGCCGACCGTTGTAGGGGCGGGGGATGCTTCCTAACCTGTCCCTTATTGCGCGCCACTGCCCGATACGACGTCCCAGGCCCCCTCAATAAGAGCGTCGCTTCGAAAGGCGCGCCCGAGGAGAATCGTGACTCCCTGGCGCGGCGCCCTCGGGACCGTATGACCGCCACCCTGGATCGTGACAAGGCGCACCAGCGTCCGGTCGGTTCCCCAGTCCTGCCAGGTCGCGCTCAGGCTGCCCTGCTTCACTACAGGCTTGGGACGCGGATCCGGCTGCAGGCCATAGCGTCCGGCGAACCACTCGGCGCTCTTCTGGGCCGAAAGGACGGGTCCCCGGTCGCCCAGCCCGAAAATCGTAACACGGCCACCCAAGTAAGGGTTAATGGGGTCTGCTGTGCCTTCAATCAGGACAACGGCCGTATGCCTTCCATTCACAATTGGACAGTCAATATTGTCGGCCGTTGGAAGGTTTGCACTGATTGCGATGACTCCCGCAACAACATCCGGAGCCTCCAACGCCAGCCGCAGCACCATGGCGCCTCCATTTGAATATCCAAGGGCGTACACCCGACCCGGATCAATCGAGCACCCCCGTGCCATCGTGGACACTATGGCCCGGGTAAAACCGACGTCGTCAATTTTTAGACGCCTGGCGCTGTAGTTTGCCTTCTTCCGGAGGTCGTCAAAGTGCCCCTCGAATCCGTCGGGGTAGGCCACGGCAAACCTGCGCTGTCGGGCCAAACGTTCGAGGAGGTCGCCGCATATCCTCCGCATTCCAGAGCCCGACGAACCGGAGGGATGGAAGGCGATAAGAAGTGGCGACCCGGGCTGGAGGGAGGGGGGGACATAGGCAAGGAACCGTCGGCTCATCGCTCCAACTCGGATCGCTTGGGGGACCAGGGGACTCGCTGCCGGTGGTGCCGGTACCAGAGTCGCCAGGGTAGGGGCGGTTGCGGCCTGTGCAGCTCCCAAGGATTGGCCAGCCAGAAATGCCAGCACGAGGGCAGTTGCAGCAACCCACTGCAGTGGAGCGGTTTTTGGTATCATCTACTGCCGCCCATGCTGGCACAAGGCTCCGCGTTTGCGCAAGCCCGTCGATGGCCTGTCACAACGCGCTCATGCGTTGAAAATTGACGTCTGCGCCGACCACAATTTGTACCCGCCCGGACCTGCGAAGCGCAGCCGATACCGTAAAACAATAGTCGCCTGTAGCTTCCGAACGATAGATGTCGGTCACGAAAACGCCTTCGTTCTCGAGGGCGGCTGAAAACCATGGTCTGGATGACCAATCTCGACCGTAGCCGGAAGGATGATGGGCGACACGACCATTGGTCCACCCAATATTGTCGACAAACTGCCTTCCCTGCGTGTCGGCGGCGTACGCAAATTCGAAGTAACTATGGCGATGCAGCCAGCGCTCGAGCGCCTCTTCACAGTGCGTGCGGGAGTTCCCGGCCGCGGCCAGCTCCGGAAGGAGGTCGTCGAGCGCCTCGCGGGCATGGTCGTGAACCTCATATCGGAATCGGCCAACCTGGAAGAGAAGCGCTTCCGTGAGAGAGTTGATCCTCGCCCCCATTGCGTGGACCGCTTGGGCCTCGCCCAACTGCCGTTGGGCCGCTGCAGCCATCTCGCGCACCTGCCGGTTGACTTCCCGAATGGCAGTTCCACGCGACTTTCCATCGCCCTCGCCGCGGCCGGTCATGGCTGCCACCGCATCCACGCTCAATTTCATGGTGCCGATATGGCCGCCTATGGCTGCGGTCATCCTTCCCGTGTCATTGGCGAGCTGGCTCATCTCCTCGACTACCACCGCAAAAGCCCGTCCTGCCTCGGCTGCCCGCGCAGCCTCGATCCTCGCATTGATCGAAAGGAGCTGGGTCTGGTCCGACACCTTCTTGACGAGTGCGAGCGTTTTCTCGACCTGACCCGACGAGCTGGTGACTTCAGACATGGCGTGGCCTAGCTTTTGTACGAGGTCCTCGGCGGATTGGGCCATGATTGCTGCACTCTCAGCCTGGGCCAGCGAGTTTTTCTCCAATCCCTCGGCGATTGCCTTGAGCCGTGGGCTCAGTGCGGCGAGTTGGATGGCGGCCCGCGCGATATGACCCATTTCAGACCGCCGGGTTGGAGCCCTGCGCGGGGCCTTTGCGATTCCGTGAGAGACTCTGACCTCGGTGGACATCGGCAAACCGTGAGCAGATAGCATGCCCTGCAGCCCCGCCCCAGGCGCCCGCCGGGGTTGCCTTTTCCAACGGCGCCTGACAGATCGGTGCAAGCCATTGTGGCAACCCTTCAAGCGGAGTCATCCCATGTCATCCAGCAAACCCATCCCCCCCCGACGGAGAACCACAGGGGACAGGCACATTCTCCTTGCGATCGTCGGAATGAGCGGCACCGGAAAGTCCGAGGCGGCAAGGTATCTGGCCCGCCGGTACCGGATGGCCTCTTTCTACATGGGCGGGGTAGTCCTGAGGGAGGTTGAGCGGAGGGGATTGGCCGATTCGCCAAAAAATGAGCGCAGGGTGAGGGAGCAGATTCGGAAGAGCCTTGGAATGGCCGCCATAGCAAAGCTCGCGCTTCCAAGCCTTCGGAGGTTCTTCAAGTCGGAGACCACGGTCCTGCTCGACGGCCTTTACAGCGCCGAGGAGCTTGTCTACTTGCGGCGCCATTCGAGGGAGTTTTCGGTGGTCCTGATTGCGCTGCACACAGACTTGTCTCTCAGGTACGCCCGTTTGAAGGGCAGACCCGTGCGGCCCCTGACGGCGGCCGAGGTCGACACTCGCGACGAGGCCGAGCTGCAAAAGCTGAACAAGGCGATGCCCATCGTACGCGCCGATTTCCACGTCTGCAACAATGGGACCACGAAATCGCTGCAGCTGGCGTTGCGGAGGGTCATGTCCCAGCTGGCGGCAGGATAGCGGGCACGAAAAAGGCCGCCGGGGTTCTCCGGCGGCCTCGTTGGAAGCAATCCCTGAACTACTTCTTGGTGACGATCGCCCAGAGGATGGCTGCGGCAATCAATCCGACGAGGCCATTCTGGCCGAGGCCGGAGATGATCTTGGTCACATTTCCGATGACATCGGCCGATATGAACGGAACCGAGGTTCCGAACAGGAACTGCAGCACGATTGCGAGCGCCAAGAGGGCGACGGCGAGCTCGGTCACTTTCTTGAGGAAACCAACTATCACATCGAGGTATTGCATATTACCAGGGTATTGGGGGTTGGGGTTTACAGACACTGACAGGCTAACCCCGAGTAAGACGCCAGACCCGGGAAAGCGTTCAAGAATAGTGCGATGGGTAAGCCGGCGTCGAGGCGGTCTTGTCGGGCGTTGACCCGCGCTGTCGCCGACGCAATCCTGTCCCCATGGCCGAGTACTCCAGAAGCAGGTCCCCTTTGGCGCCGCCCGGCGGCGAACAACGCGTCCTCCTGCACTCGTGCTGCGCGCCTTGCTCTGGCGAAGTCATGGAGGCCATGGCCTCTTCCGGCATCGGCTACACGATATTCTTTTACAACCCGAACATCCATCCAAGGGAGGAGTACGAGCTCAGGAAGACGGAAAATATCCGGTTCGCCGAGAAGTCAGGCATGCCGTTCGTGGACGCGGACTACGACACCGACCGCTGGTTCGAAAGGGCCAAGGGCCTGGAATGGGAGCCCGAGCGCGGCGGACGGTGCACGATGTGCTTTGACATGCGCTTTGAAAGGACCGCGCTCTACGCCCATGAGAATGGGTTCGGTGTGATCACGAGCTGCCTTGGGATTTCACGGTGGAAAGACATGGACCAGGTCAACGCCAGCGGAGTCAGGGCTGCGTCGCGGTATCCCGGTCTTCTTTACTGGACCCACAACTGGAGGAAAAAGGGCGGTTCGGAGCGCATGGTCGAGATCTCAAAGAGGGAGAAGTTCTACCAGCAGGAATACTGCGGTTGTGTCTTTTCGCTCCGGGACACGAACAAGGCAAGGATGGAGGCCGGCCGGCCGAAGATTGCGCTCGGCGAAAAGTTCTACGGCCCGGCTATCTGAGCACCTGCTCGGTGCCCGCGTCAAAGAGATGGGCCTTAGCAAGGTCGACCGCAACCCGCACATTTTTGTTGACCGACAAACCGTGCGCGGGCCGTACGCGGGCGACGAAAGAGGTCGCGCCGGTGAAGAGGTGGAGGAAAGTCTCGGCGCCCATGGGTTCGATCACCTCCAGTGTTGCGTCGATTGCACAACCGGAATCGGCACCGGAATCGGCCTTTGGGTCGGAGAGGTCCTCGGGTCGTACACCCAGAATCACGGGCTTGTCGACATGCCCGGCGGCTCGGGAGGAAAGTTGCTCGTCCAGACGTATCCGAACCGGCTGCGCCCGGTCGTTGGTTTCAACAAAGGCAAGGTGATCGCCTCCGCGCTGCACGGTTCCCCTGAAAAAATTCATGGCAGGGCTGCCGATGAACCCGGCGACAAACAAATTGACCGGCTGGTGGTACAGGGTCAGGGGATCGTCCACCTGCAGGATGTTGCCGTCGCGAATCACGCATATGCGGTCGCCCATCGTCATCGCCTCAGCTTGGTCGTGGGTCACGTAAATCATCGTCGCGCCGAGGCGTGCGTGGAGCTTGGAAATCTCAGCGCGCGTGGACACCCTCATCTTCGCGTCGAGATTCGACAGGGGCTCGTCGAAAAGAAAGACCTTCGGCTGCCGGACGATTGCTCTTCCGAGCGCCACCCGCTGGCGCTGGCCGCCGGATAGGGCTTTGGGTTTTCGGTTTAGGCAGTCCTCGAGCCCGAGCATGGCCGCCGCCGCTTTGACCCGCGCCTGGATTTCAGGCTTTGGCAGCTTTCGCAGCTTCAGGCCAAAAGCCATGTTCTCGTACACGCTCATGTGGGGATACAGGGCGTAGTTCTGGAAGACCATGGCGATGTCCCGGTCTTTTGGGGGGACGTCATTCACAAGGCGGCCGTCGATCGAGATCGTGCCCCCGGAGACCTCCTCAAGGCCGGCTATCATCCGGAGCGTGGTCGTCTTTCCGCATCCCGAAGGGCCCACCAGCACCATGAACTCACGGTCCTCGATCGACAGGTTGATTCCGTTGACGGCACGGATCCCCGAGCCGCTCTTGTCGTGGTAAACCTTGACGAGGTTTTCGATTACAACTTTGGCCATGATTGGGGAGAACCAGCGTAAGTCAGCGTGCGAGATGGAGATGATTCAGTCTTGCCTGGGGTTTGATATGAAACATGGTACCCTGCTGAATTGGCTGGCAACCCCAAACTGCCAACAGCCTTATGCCGACCCGCAGCGCTGCAGCGTTCCATGGAGTTTGCCTGGCCGGATCCCTTCTTCTCACCTCCGCCATGGCCCCGGTCCTGTTTTCCGCCGAACCCTCGTGGGTGAAGACCACCTGGCGGGGAGACGCTGGCTGGACGGCCGTGCAGGGTTCTGTTCGGGCCGTGGTCATCGAGGTCCGCTCGCGCCTGATTTATCTCGGGTCGTTGGATGGCACACTCAACCTCCTGAACGCACCTTATCCACAGGCATTGCCGACCGAGGGAAACCCTTCGCCCAATCAGGGAGGCCACCGATTCTGGCTGGGCCCGCAGAGCCGGTGGAAGTGGCCCCCCCTGACGGAGTGGGAGTATGCGCCGGCCGCCTCCGTCGCCCCGTCGGGATCTGTGCTTACCGTCGTCCAGGCGCGCATCGACCCGGGCTATCCCGCAGTTGTTCGCGAATATGCCTGGGAGGGCGGCCGACTGAGATGCACGGCCCGATGGAAAGACGACGGCCAACCGCACTTCGGCCTTCATGTCGTGCCTGTCGACGCCCCCTTGACGCTGGCTGTACGCCTTGTGAGGACGGCCGAGGTTCCCGCAGGGGCGGTTGCCGCGCAGATGGTCAACCCTGAGCCGGCCCTTCAACTCCCCCATCCATCGGTGACGGTTAACGGCGATGTGGCAACGGTTTCGTCCGGGATCAAAACGCTCAAGGTGGGATTTGCCCCTCAGGACCTTACGATCGTGCGGCCGCTCGGGTGGAAGCTCTCGGTGCAGCCCGGGGCCTTTGAGGGCGTAGCAATCGCAGCCCCGGACCACGGCTACCTAAGCCAGGTCTGGGTTGGCACTGCAAAGGAGCAACTCGCTGAGCTTGAGCAGCTTTCGCCGTTTCTCAAAGGTGACGCCGGCGGCTTTTGCGCCAGCACGATCTATATCGAGGCCATACCTCCCTCTCGGTAGTCCATCACCTGCTCCTAATTTCCCAATAACCTGTCCCTAATTTCCTGCCTCACTCGTGCATTAACCTGTCCCTTTGGCCATTAACCTGTCCCTTGTTTGTACCAGCAAACCCCTCACGACCCTCCACAACCATGGCTATCTTTGGCAATTTCGACGACGCGAGCCGCGAATTCGTAATCAGCCGCCCGGACACCCCGCTGCCCTGGCTTAACTATCTCGGCCAGGACGAATACTTTGGCATGTGCACCCAGACGGCGGGTGGCTACTCCTTTTGGCGGGATGCGAAACTGCGCCGCATCACGCGGTACCGCTACAACAACAACCCGATGGATAACGACGGGCGCTTCCTCTATGTGAGGAGCGGGAAGACCGTCTGGAACCCCGGCTGGAAGCCGACACGCACAAAGCTCGACGCCTTCGAGTGCCGCCACGGCCTCGGCTACACGCGCATCACGGGCAGGAAGGACGGGATCGAGGTCGAACAGCTCATGTTCGTGCCGCCGAACGAGAACCTCGAAATCTGGAAAGTCACCGTTCGCAACAGAACCCGGAAGGCCAGGAAACTCACGGTCTTCTCGTTCGTCGAGTTTTGCTCCTTCGAGGCGCTGAACGACATGACGAACTACCAGCGCACATATTCGATTGGCGAGGTGGAGGTCGAGGGGTCCGCGATCTACCACAAGACGGAGTACCGCGAGCGGCGGAACCACTACGCACTCTTCGGCTGCACCCGGAAAATCGATGGGTACGACACCTCGCGCGACGCGTTTGTGGGAGTGCACAACGGCCTGCACGATCCCAAGGCGGTCCTGGCCGGGAAGTGCACCAACAGCCACGCGCACGGCTGGAACCCGGTGGGCGCACACCAAATCAACCTGTCCCTCAAGCCCGGGGAGGAGGAGACGTTTGCCTTCGTGCTCGCCTACGTCGAGCAGGGCGAACTGCCCAAGTTCGACAGGCCGTTCGTCATGAACAAGTCGCGGGGCAGGGAAACCCTCGCAAGGTTCTCGGACCTCAAGGCCGTCGACAGCGCGTTTGCTTCGGTCCGGCGGCGGTGGGAGGAACTCCTTTCGACCTATCAGGCGCCCAAGGTCCCCAACGAGCACCTCAGGCGGATGGTCAACACCTGGAACCAGGCACAGGTCATGGCGACCTTCAACCTTTCCCGCTCCACGTCGGGGTATGAGACCGGGATCGGCCGGGGCATGGGCTTCCGCGACTCCAACCAGGACATCCTGGGCTTCGTGCACATGCTTCCCGACCGTGCGCGCCAGCGGATCCTGGACATCGGGGCGACCCAGCTTTCCGACGGCACCTGCTACCACCAGTACCAGCCGCTCACCAAGAAGGGCAACGCGGAGGCCGGCAGCGGCTTCAACGACGACCCCCTCTGGCTCATCCTCTCGACTTGTGCGTATATCCGCGAGACCGGGGATGCGACGATCCTCGCCGAGCCGATCGGCTTCGCCGACAAGCCCGGCTCCCGGGACACGCTCCTGGACCACCTGGAGATCTCCATCGCCTACACGATGCGCAACCGCGGGCCGCACCGGCTCCCGCTCATCGGCAGGGCCGACTGGAACGACTGTCTCAACCTCAACTGCTTTTCCGAGCAGCCCAACGAGTCCTTCCAGACCACTGCCAACAAGACGAAGGGCGACGTGGCGGAGTCGGTCATGATCGCCGGCCTGTTCCTGTACGCCTCGCGCGACCTCGCGGCGCTGTACCGCTTCCTCGAGAGGGAGGCTGACGCGACGCGGATCGACAAGGGCTATGCCGAGATGCTGTCCATCGTCGAGGACCAGGCCTGGGACGGCGCCTGGTACACCCGGGCCTTCGACGCATTCGGGAAACCCGTCGGCTCGAAGACCTGCGAGGAGGGGAAGATCTTCATCGAGAGCCAGGCATGGTGCGTCCTCGGCGGAGCCGGCCAGGGCAACGGACGCGCACGGAAGGCCCTCGAGGCCGTCGAGAAGTACCTGTACAAGCCGGACCTCGGATGCGCGCTCCAGTACCCGCCGTATTCGACGTACCATCTCGAGCTCGGCGAGGTCACCAGCTACCCGCCCGGGTACAAGGAGAACGCCGGGGTGTTCTCCCACAACAACACGTGGATCCACATCGGGTGGACCCTTTTTGGAGACGGGGACCGGGCTCTAGCCTACTACCTGAGCATCTGTCCGTCGGCCAAGAAGGACCATTCCGTCTACCGTTCCGAGCCCTACGTGTACGCGCAGATGACCGCGAGCCAGTTTTCGCCCACGCCGGGCGAGGGGAAGAACTCGTGGCTCACGGGGACCGCCGCATGGTCCTTTGTCGTGGCCAGCCAGCATATCCTTGGGATCCGCCCCGATTTCGACGGGCTGCGCGTCGACCCGTGCGTTCCCCGGAAGTGGAAGGGATTCACCGTCGTACGCAAGTTCCGCGGAGTCACCTACACGATCGAGGTCTCC
Organism: uncultured Opitutaceae bacterium; assembly: GCA_964527955.1. Lineage (GTDB taxonomy): Bacteria > Verrucomicrobiota > Verrucomicrobiia > Opitutales > Opitutaceae > Palsa-1447. The sequence continues at coordinate 43,515 of CAZGOX010000001.1, forward strand.
AACCCGAAGGGCGTCAGCAAGGGCGTGCGCTCGCTCGTCGTGGACGGACTGCGGGTCGCCGGCAACCTCCTCATCCCACCGTCCGACGGCCGGACGGCGGTCAGCGTCAAGGCCACCTTAGGCGCCTGACCTGCCGGTGCCGGGTCCCCTTGAACTAGGGACAGGTCTGAACTAGGGACAGGTCTTCGGAGGTCGACCGTGTGAGGCTTTGCGAATGGAAGGCGACCGGAGAGGACCTGTCCCTAGTTCAAGGGGGGGCCGCAATTTCTTGCCTTTCCTCCGGGCCCTTTTGATCGTCTGACCCCTACCCAATGCAATACGGCCACTTCGACGACGACGCCAAGGAATACGTGATCACGCGCCCGGACACCCCGCGGCCGTGGAGCAATTATCTCGGGTCCCTGGAGTATGGGGCCATCATCACGAACAACGCCGGCGGATACAGTTTCTACAAGAGCGCCCTCCAAAGCCGGTTTTTGCGCCTCCGCTCGAATTCCGTGCCGATGGACCAGCCAGGCCGGTACTTTTACCTCCGCGACGGCGAGACGGGCGACTACTGGTCGTCTTCCTGGCAGCCGGTCGGCAAGCCGCTCTCGAAATACAAGAGCACCTGCCGCCACGGCACCGCGTACACGATCATCGAGTCCCGGTACTCCGGCATTGAGACCGAGTCGACATACTTTGTGCCGCTTGGCCAGGCCTTCGAGTACTGGCGCCTCAAGGTCACCAACAAGACCAAGAAGGAGCGGCGACTCTCGATCTTCACCTACTGCGAGATGGCAAGCCCGTGGTTCATGCCGAGCGACCTGACGAACCTCCAGTATTCCCAGTTCATCACGAAGGCCGAGGTGGAGAAGGACATGCTGGGCGTCGCCGTGCATCCCTACTTCCCGTATGATCCGGCCCAGCTGATGGGCTGCCACCGCCTGTGGATGGCGCTGGTGGGTGCGCCACTCGCGGGCTACGAGACCGTCCGGGAGCGATTCCTGGGGTCGGTCTACAACACGTACGCCAACCCGCAGGTGGTGATCGACGGGAAGTGCTCGAACTTCCTCGCTGAGGGCGGAAACGCCATTGGCACGCTGCAGGTCGACATCACGCTCCAGCCGGGCGAGACGCGCGAGCTGATCGGCATGCTCGGGATGGGCACGCCCGAGTCCCACGGCTACCAGGCGCGAAGCGAGTTCGGCACCCCCGAGCGCTGCGAGGCCGAGCTGCGGAAGCTGGCCGACCACTGGCACTCCCTTCTCGGGAACACCAAGGTCAAGACGCCGGATGCGGAGTTCGACTCGATGGCGAACGTGTGGGGGGCCTACAATGCCCTCATCACCTACACATGGTCCCGCCACGCCTCGCTCATCTACAACGGCGAGCGCGACGGCCTGGGGTTCCGGGATACCGTGCAGGATTTTCTCGGGGCCATGCCGATGCTCAAGGAGCAGATCCGGGAGAGGATCGAGCTCATGCTCACCGGGCAGGTCTCCAACGGCGGGGCGATGCCCGTCGTCCAGCCGTTCAGCCACCATCCAGGGAAAATGCCGGCGCCCAAGCCGGAGGAATTCCGGTCCGACGACTGCCAGTGGTTCTTCAACGCGGTCCCCGACTACGTGGCGGAGACCGGCGATGTGGACTTCTACAGGAAGGTGCTTCCCTATGCCGACCAGGGGGAGGCCACGGTGCTCGGCCACCTCCGGCGGGCGCTGGAGTTCAACCTTGAGCGCTCGGGTCGCAACGGCCTCCCGTGCGGCCTCCTGGCCGACTGGAACGACTGCGTGAAGATGGGCTACGACGGGGAATCCGTCATGGTTGCATTCCAGCTTCGCTACGGCCTGGCCACGTACGCGGGCATTGCGGACCGCCTCGCCCTGCCCGAGGAGGCGGCCTGGGCGCGGACCGAGCTTTCAAAGCTGGAGGCGAGCATCCAGCGGGCCGCCTGGGACGGCGAATGGTATCTCTGGGCCATCGGGGCGGACGGGCACCGGTACGGCTCCCGGCAGGAGACCGAGGGAAAGATCTACATCAATACGCAGGTGTGGGCGGTCATTTCCGGCGCGGCCTCGGCGGAGCAGGCCCGCTCCTCGATGGACGCGCTCAAGCGCGACCTCGCGACCCCGTACGGGATCACGCTGAGCGCCCCTCCCTTCACGAAGACCCCGCCGACCATCATGGTGGGCGTGATCTTCAACCACGGCATCAAGGAAAACGCCGGCATCTTCTGCCACACGCAGAGCTGGGCCGTCATGGCCGAGTGCCTCCTGGGGAACGGCGACCAGGCCTACGAGTACTACCGCGCATTCATGCCGTCCGCGTACAACACGCGCGCGGAGGTTCGCGAGATCGAGCCGTACGTCCATTGTCAGACGACCTACTCCACGAGCAACCGCAATGCCGGCAAGTCGGCCACGCCGTGGCTTTCGGGAACCGCCTCGTGGAGCCACCACGCGGCGCTCCAGTGGATCCTGGGCGTTCGTCCGGAGATCGACGGGCTTCGCATCGACCCATGCATTCCCAAGTCATGGCCGGGCTTCACCATGACCCGGGTCTTCCGGGGCCGGACCGTGAAAATCCAGGTCAAGAACCCGGGCGGGGTGAGCAAGGGCGTGGCATCCCTCGTCATCGACGGCCGCAAGGTGGCCGGCAACCTTGCGCCGCTCGACCGGCTCAAGGACGGCTCGAAGATCGTCGCGACCCTCGGCTGACGTACATCAGCCCTTTGTCCCGGTCGTCGCTATGCCCTGGACGAAGAACCGCTGCGTGAACAGGAACAGGACGACGACCGGCAGAATGGTGACCGTGCTGGCCGCCATCAGGTAATGCCACTGCACGCCGCCGGTCTGGGACTGGTAGCTCTGCAGCGCCAGCGACAGGGTGAACGTCTGCTTGCGCGAAAGGTAGAGAAGGGGCCCCAGGAAATCATTCCAGGCGTAGAGGAAATGGAACAGGGCGGCCACGGCCAGCACCGGCTTGCTCAGCGGCAGGATGACCCGCAGGAAGATCCGCCACTCGCTGCATCCGTCGATCCGCGCCGCCTCGCTCAGCTCCTCCGGGATCGTGAGGAAAAACTGCCTCATCAGGAAAATATTGAAGGCGCTGCCAAAGAAGCTCGGCAGCCAGAGCGGCTGGAGGGTGCCGACCATGTGGAACAACTTGAAGATGCCGTACAGGGGGACCATGAGTGCCGGAAACGGAACCATCATGGTCGCAAGCGTGACGGCGAAGAAGGCGTCCCGGCCCCTCCACCGGAGGCGGGCGAACCCGTAGGCCACTATGGAATTTGAGAACACCGTGCCGATCACGCCGAGCACGCACACGGTGAGCGAGTTGCCCAGGAATACCCAGAAATTCACGTGGTTCAGGGCTGCGGCGGAGCCTGGGGTTCCGGGGTCGCCGCCTATGGTCGCGAGGGCCTCCGGGTAGTTCCTCCACCGAAGCCGGATTTTGGACTCGATGGCGGAGCGGGGCATGAGGTCCCAGGCGGCGCCGCCCGCCACGGCGGGATCGGCCGCCTCGCCCGGCCGCACGACCCGGTTCGCATTGATCCGCACCGTCACATGCCACCAGCCCGGCTGCACCCGGTGGAGGATCCGAAGGCCTGCGCCGCGCCCGGCGAGCTGCTCGTCCGACAGGAAGACCCGATGGCCGGCCTCGGGGCCGGACGCAATCTCGGCCACGGCTCCGCTTTGTGCCACCGTGAAGTCCAGCGTGACCTCCCTCCGCCGGCCGTCCATGTCCGCGAAATAGGCCCTCGGGATGAATGTCAGCGGCAGGGACATGGTCTGGTCGATCGGCTTGAGCGACGTGCTCACCAGCCACACAA
>CAZGOX010000002.1:0-39272 GCA_964527955.1 uncultured Opitutaceae bacterium
TGATCTTGCCGCTGCGGGTCTTGGGAAGGCCGGCGGCGAAGCGCACGTCGTCGGGCCGCGCGAGGGAGCCGATCTCCTTCGCCACGTGGGCGCGGAGCAGTTCCTTCAGCTCCGGCGAGGCCGTCACGCCGTTCTTTACCGTGACAAAGCAGACGAGGGCCTGGCCCTTCAGGTCGTCCGGCCGGCCGACCACGGCGGCTTCCGCCACCGCGGGATGGGACACGAGGGCGCTCTCGACCTCGGCGGTGCCAATGCGGTGGCCGGAGACGTTGAGGACGTCGTCGATCCGGCCGACAACCCAGAGGTAGCCGTCCTCGTCGAATCGGGCGCCGTCGCCGGCAAAGTAGTAGCCGGGAAGCTCGCTCCAGTACTGCTTCTTGAAGCGCTCGTCGTCGCCCCAGAGCGTCCGCAGCATCGAGGGCCAGGGCTGGGCCAGAAAGAGCTTGCCGCCGCCGCCCTTCGGCACCTCCCCGCCGTTCTCATCGAGCACCTTCGGGACTACCCCGAAGAAGGGGCGCGTGCAGGAGCCGGGCTTCGTGGGCGTGATCCCAGGCAGCGGGCTGACCATGATGGCTCCCGTCTCGGTCTGCCACCAGGTGTCGACGATCGGGCAGCGCTTCTTGCCGATCACTGTGTAGTACCACATCCAGGCCTCGGGATTGATCGGCTCGCCGACCGAGCCGAGCAGCCGGAGCGACTTCAGGCTGTGGTGCTTCACGTAGTCGTCGCCCCAGCGCATGAAGGCGCGGATGGCGGTGGGGGCGGTGTAGAAGATGCTGACCTTGTGCCGGTCGATGATCTGCCAGAACCGGTCCGGCTCGGGGTGGTTGGGCGCCCCCTCGTACATCATCACCGTGGCCCCGCAGGCCAGCGGCCCGTACACGACGTAGCTGTGGCCCGTGACCCAACCCACGTCGGCCGTGCAGAAGTAGACGTCGTTCTCCTTGAGGTCGAAGACGTAGTGCGTGGTCAGCGCGACCCCGAGAAGATACCCGGCTGTCGTGTGCAGGACGCCCTTGGGCTTCCCGGTCGAGCCGCTGGTGTAGAGGATGTAGAGCGGATGCTCGCTGTCGAAGCCCCGGGCGCGGTGTTCCGACGGCTGGCCGGCGACCAGTTCATGCCACCAGCGGTCTCGGCCGGGCTCCATCGCCACTTCCTGGCCCGTCCGCTTGAGGACGATGACGCGCTCCACCGTGGGCGTCCCGGACAGGGCCCGGTCGACGTTAGTCTTGAGCTCCACGATCTTGCCCCTCCGCCAGCCGCCGTCGGCCGTGATGATGACCCGCGCCTGGCAATCGTTGACCCGGTCCTTGATCGCCTCGCTGGAAAAGCCGCCGAAGATGACCGTGTGGATCACGCCGAGCCGGGCGCAGGCAAGCATCGCCACGGCGGCCTCGGGCACCATCGGCATGTAAATTGCGACGCGATCTCCCTTGTCCAGCCCGAGTTCGGCGAGCGCGTTGGCGAATTGGCAGACCTCCTGGTGCAGCTGGCGGTAGGTGATCGTGCGGATGTCCCCGGGCTCCCCCTCAAAGATAATGGCCGCCTTGTTGGCCCGGGCGGTCGTCAGATGGCGGTCCAGGCAGTTCTCGGCGGCATTGAGCTGGCCGCCTTGGAACCACTTGGCATGCGGCAACTTCCATTGCAGGACCTTCTTGAAAGGCTTGCGCCAGGTCAGCCACTCCCGGCCCATCCTTCCCCAGAATCTTTCTGGGGAGTTGACAGATTCCGCGTAGAGTCTCTTATAAGCAGCCTCACTCCCAAGATTCGCTTGGGCTTTGAACTCGGCCGATGGCCTGAACACCCGGCGCTCCCGGGAAAATGAGGTAATCGTCTGGTCGGTCACGTTAATAGGTGGCTGATTTCGGGGTTAAAAGCGCGTCACCGCGTCACTTATCCCGCCAAGAGTTTCAAGCGTCAAGCGCAGGGGTGCTATTGTCCAGTCTCCCTTCGTATGGAAAAAAAATCCGCGTCCGCCGCCGTCCCCCCCACCGGGACGCGGTCGGAATCCCCTCCCCCACAGGCGCCGTCCGACCAGGCCGGCCCCGGTTTTCCCCCGCCCGAGAACGTCATCCACGTCGAGGGTGTGCTCGATATTGACACCCTCAAGGGAGGCAACGGCCAGCTGCTCGATCTCGCCAAGAACGGCAAACGCAAGCCGACGGACACCTTCGTCCCCAAGGAGCTGATCCGGCGCTTCAAGCTGAAGCCCGGCATGCTGGTCGGCGGGACGGCCTTCCCCCCGGAAGGACGCTTTCCCAATCCCAAGATGAAGTTCATCGAGACGGTGGACGGGAAGCCGCTGGAGGACCGCCGCGCCGCCGTGGAATTTACGTCGCTGACGACCGTCTCCCCGAACCAGCACCTGAAGATGGAGATGAAGGACGGCCGCATGACCACCCGCGCCGTGGACCTCTTCTGCCCCATCGGCAAGGGCACCCGCGGCCTGATCGTGGCGCCGCCGCGGACCGGCAAGACGATCCTCCTGCGCGACATGGCTCTGGGCGTCCTGGAGAACAATCCCGAGTGCCACATCATGATCCTCCTGGTCGACGAGCGGCCCGAGGAGGTCACGGACTTCAAGCGGAGCGTGCCGGCCGAGATCTGGGCCTCGTCCAACGACGAGCAGATCGAGAACCACATCCACGTCGCCGACCTCTGCATCGAGCGGGCCAAGCGCCTGGTCGAGGTCGGCCGGGACGTCGTCCTCTTCGTCGACTCGATCACCCGCCTCTCCCGCGCCCACAACACCCAGCGCAACAGCGGCCGCACCGGCTCGGGCGGCCTCGACGTCCGCGCGCTGGAGAAGCCCCGCCAGCTCTTCGCCTCGGCCCGCAAGACCGAGGAGGCCGGCTCCCTCACCATCATCGCCTCGGTGCTGGTCGAGACCGGCAGCCGCATGGACGACGTCATCTTCCAGGAATTCAAGGGCACGGGCAACATGGAGCTCGTCCTCGACCGCAAGTGCGCCGAGATGCGCCTCTGGCCCGCGATCAATGTCGCCGCCTCGGGCACCCGCAAGGAGGAGCTCCTGATCGACCCGAAGAAGCTCGACGGCATCCACTTTTTCCGCCGCGCGCTCGTCCAGCAGAAGATCGAGGAGGCGACCGAGACTATGATCGCCCGCCTTTCCAAGACGAAGACCAACGACGAATTCCTGAAGCTGATCGCCCGCTAGCATCCTTTTTCCCCTCTCTCCGTCCTTCCGCCTCCAACCCTGCATGCACAGTTTTTCCGAGCAATGCCTCGACATGGCCCGATCGATCCTCGGCCATAATCTCGACGCCATCCAGCCTGACGGCACCATCCTCCCCGCCCATGCGGAAGCCGCCCGCGCCGACGAGCCCGGCCACGTCGCCTACGCCCTCGGCGAGTACTACCGCGCGACCGGCGAGACCACCCTCAAGGGCCACGACCTGATCGACCTCACCGCCCGCTGCGTGACGGCCCAGATGTTCACCGAGCCGCCGGCCGAGAACGGCCTGGCCTATGCCGCCCTCGGCCTCCTCTGCTTCGGCCCCTCCAAGGAGCGCAACCCGGTCTGGGAGCGCCTGGTCGAGGAGACCCAGCAGCGGATCGACAAGCAGCTCCTCCACCGCAGCGACTACGACAACCACTGGCAGGCCTTCAACATCGCCAAGGCGGTCGCCCGCTTCAGCTTCGGCCTGTCCAAGAAGGACGAGACCTCCCGGCTGATCGAACAGATGGTCGAGCGGATCAGCCAGACGAGCTCCGCCGGCTTCTTCGACGATGCCGTGGGCAAGGGCATCGGGGGCAACTTCAACCTCTACGGCGTCCTCGCCCTCATCTTCACCCGCTCGGCCCTGCAGCTCCACGCCAACAGCGGCGTCCGCGACCGCAAGCTGCCGACCCTGCGGACCTACACCGAGAAGTACATCCGGATGATGCCCGACCTCGTGCGGGCGGACGGCCTCGGCTGGGCGTTCGGCCGCGCCGCGGGCGCCTACGGCCAGATGCACTGCATCACCCTCATCCTGCAGGGCCTGCGCGACGGCTGGATCCCCGACGAGCAGAAGGGGCGGTACTACGACATCCTGCGCCGGCTCTTCCTCTTCTTCTACGGGACCTACCTCGACCAGGAGCACGGCTTCCTCGACCTGCGCGACACCGAGCGCACGGCCTACGAGCTGCACACGACCCGCATGGCCAATTTTGACGCCGCGCGCTACCTCTGCCAGTGGTCCCGCCTGGCCAAGACCGTGCAGATGCCCGCGGGCGCCCCCAAGGTCGAGGCGCCCAAGACCTCCGCCCGCTTCGTCATCTTCGACAAGAGCAACCGCAAGGAGCAGGGCCTGTTCCTCTACCGCGACGCCGAGAGCGGCCTGCACCTGCAAGTCCCGCTGATCAGCTGCGGCGGCCACCTCTCGAGCGACGCCCTGCCCTTCCCCCACTGCCCGGGCGTCTTCGACTGGCCGAACAACGTCTACCTGCCGATCATGCTCCCCGAGCTGACCTTCGGCAGCCACGTCACCCTGCCGGCCTTCTACGGCAAGAACTGCGTCACCGGCCTCGGCCTGCGCAACAGCTTCTTCTTCCGTTACGAGCAGCCCGATCTCATCACGACCAGCGAGGAGATCGTCAAGGGGCTGGGCAGCGTGAAGGTCCAGTGGAACTTCACCGGCAGCAAGGTCGCCTGCGAGTTCGCCTACACCGTCCGCCAGCAGGTCACGCTCGACCATTTCCGCTACGTCCTCGCGGTGGCCGCGCCGCACTCGAAGTACCGCACCGGCGGCTCGCTCGCGCTTGGCCCCGAGGGCTTCCGCTGCACCGTGGCCCGCGATGACTTCCAGGCCGCCTGGCAGGCCACCGAGGTGGCCAGCGCCGATGCGACCTACCGCACGAACTACGGCAAGATCCACTACCTCCAGCACCTCGTGCGCGACCACCCGCTCATCATGCGGCCCGGCCAGACCTATCGCCTCGCGGTCAATTTCGATCCCCAGGTGACGCACGTCGACGGCTGAGCGGCATGCTCTCCCGCCGCATCATTCCCTGCCTGGACGTGACCGCGGGGCGGGTTGTCAAGGGCGTGAAGTTCCAGGAGCTGCGCGACGCCGGCGACCCGGTGGAATGCGCCCGCGCCTATGACGCCCAGGGTGCGGACGAGCTGGTCTTCCTCGACATCACCGCCTCGAGCGACGGTCGGCGGATCATGCGCGACGTCGTGGCCGCGACCGCCGAGCAGTGCTTCATGCCACTCACCGTCGGCGGCGGCCTCCGCTCCCTCGCCGACATCGAGGCCATGCTCAAGGCCGGTGCCGACAAGGTCTCGCTCAACACCTCCGCCATCAAGGAGCCGGACCTGATCCGGGCCGCCTCGGACCGCTTCGGCGCCCAGTGCATCGTCCTCGCGATCGACGCCAAGCACGAGCCCGGCCCCGAGCCGAAATGGCGGGTCTACACCCACGGGGGCCGGAACCCGACCGAGCTCGACGCCGTGGAGTGGGCCCGGACCGCCGTCGCCCTCGGCGCGGGGGAGATCCTCCTCACCAGCATGGACCGCGACGGCACCAAGGCCGGCTACGACCTCGGCCTGACCCAGCAGGTCAGCGACGCCGTCGAGGTCCCCGTCATCGCCAGCGGCGGCGCCGGAAGCCTGAAGGATTTCGCCGAGGTGCTGGAGCAGGGCCACGCCAGCGCCGTCCTCGCCGCCTCCCTCTTTCATTTCGGCACCTTCACGGTGCCGCAGGTGAAGGATTACCTCGTCTCCCGCGGAATCCCGATCCGCCGCTAGCCGGCTATCGTGCTGCCGGTGCTGGAGCCGGCGGCACCTTCGCTTTCGGCTCACCCACCAGCATTCCGAGCTGCTCCTGCACCGCGGCGAAGAACTCCGGCGTCATCTCCCCAGCGGGGACCTCGTAGGACTGCTTGGATCGGCCGTGCTCGAAGATGTCCTTCTCGCCGTCGGCGCTCCGCCCGCGGGACCGGAGGAGTTTCTTCCGCTCCAGCATCAGGGCGAGAAAACGGACCAGGCGGTTCGTCTCGGGCGTCAGCTCCGTTCCGGGATCAGCCAGGGTAAGGAAGAGGTTCTCGGCGGTCAGCTTCAGCGTCCGCTCGGGATTCTCGTCGTGTGTCTTGGGCTTGAAGACGTGGATCCAGCGGCAGGCCACCACCCCATCGGGGGTGAAATCCCCGGCCCGGTCGGCCAGGATGTCATGGCGCAGGATTTGCAGCTCGGAGTCCCTGACCAGGTAGCTCACCACGCGGTCGCCGGCGGCAAAGGGCTGGTGCGAGACAAAGCAGGCGGTGGCGAGGGGCTGCAGATTCAATTCCATCGGTGTTCTTGTTTACTTGCACGTGGGGGCGACGCTAGCAAATTCACTGGGCATGCCGCTGCCGTCCCGCTTCCCGACCGCCAGCTTTCCCTGCGAATGACCGGGCGCCTCATCGCGATCGGCGACGTCCACGGCTGCCACCTCGAACTGGCCGACCTGATTGCCAAGCTCGAGCTTGGACGGGACGATCGGCTGGTCTTCGTCGGGGACCTGGTCAACCGCGGTCCGGACAGCAGCAAGGTGCTGGATATCGCCCGGGCCAACAAGGCGATCTCCCTCCTCGGCAACCATGAGCTTCGCCTCCTGAAGTACCGCCGCACGAACGACCGCAAGTACGCCAAGGAGCACGACCTCGAAACCTACGAGCGGCTTCGCCCCCAGGACTGGGCCTACATGGAGACCATGCCCCTCACCTACGAGGAGCCCGAGCTCAACACGGTCTTCGTCCACGGCGGCTTCCTGCCCAACGAGCCCTGGCAGAAGCAGCCCCCCGAGGTCGTCACCCGGATCCAGGTGGTGGACCGCGACGGCCACCCGGCGAAGCGCTCGGCCGCGCCCGACGCCCCGCTTTGGGCGGACCTGTGGAACGGCCCCCCGTTCGTCATCTATGGCCACACGCCCCGGCCGGAGATCTACAAGTTGAAGTGGTCGGTCGGCATCGACACCGCCTGCGTTATGGGCGGCTACCTCACCGCCTGCGTCCTGCCGGAAAAGCGCTTCGTCCAGGTCAAGGCCCGCCGGGCCTACTACCCCTGACCCCATGCCCGAATTTCCTCCCCTCCTGGCCGTGAAGGACGTCAAGGCGCTCGGCGCCGCCGGCGGCCAGGCGTTCGCCAGCATGCTCGTCGTGCGGAAGCTCGCGACCAAGCTCGCGGCCAACGGCAACCCCTTCCTCAGCCTGGAATTGGGCGATCGGAGCGGGTCCTTTACCTGCACGGTCTTCAGCGACAGCCCGGCGTATGAGTCCATCAAGGCGGCCGGCGAGGGCGCCGTCCTGCGGGTCGAGGGCAAGATCGAATACTACCAGGGGCGCCTGTCGCCGCGCCTGGGGAAGGTCGCCGCGCTGGACGAGGGCAAGCTGAGCGATCCCGCCCTCGTCGCCAATCTCGTGGAGAACGCCCCCGAGGACGCGAAGAAGCTGACGGCGGAGCTCGCCGCCTTTGTCACGGGCATCGGCCGGCCGGAGCTGCGCGCCACCGTGCAGGCGGTCTTCGAGGAGCTGGGGGATGTCTTCCACGTCGCCCCCGCCGCCCTGGGAATGCACCACGCCTACCGGCATGGGCTCCTTGAGCACACGGTCCGGATGGCGCGCGCCGCCCAGGCCTTGGCCCCCCTCTATCCGGAAACCGACGCGGACCTCGTGATGGCGGGGGTCCTCCTCCACGACACGGGCAAGGCGATCGAGTACGAAGGCACCCTTTCGCCCCGCCGCACGCGCCGGGGCATCCTTCAGGGTCATGTCGTCCTCGGCTATCAGCTTGTGCGGAAGGCGGGCTTCAAGGCCAAGCTCGACGCCGAGCTGCTCGAGCGGCTGGAGCACGTTGTCCTTAGCCACCAGGGAAAGCTCGAGTGGGGCGCGGCCGTCATGGCCGCGACGCCCGAGGCGGTTCTCGTCTCGATGATCGACAACCTCGACGCCAAGATGGGCATGGTCCAGCGGGCCCTGCGCCAAGCCGCCGCCGGCGAGGAATTCTCGGAGCGGCTGCCGGGGCTCGAGTCGGCCTTGCTGACCCGCCCCCCGCCGAGCTGAACCGGCCTTACTGCCGGCTGAGGCTCATCAGGAACTCGGCGTTCGACTTCGTCTTCTTCAGCCGCTGGATCAGCATTTCCATCGACTCGATCGGGCCCAGGCCCTGCATCGCCCGGCGCAGCCCGTAGATGCGCTGCAGTTCCTCGGGGTGATAGATCAGCTCCTCCTTGCGGGTGCCGGAGCGGTCGATGTTGATCGCCGGGAAGACCCGGCGCTCGACGAGCCCGCGGTCGAGGTGGAGCTCCATGTTGCCCGTGCCCTTGAATTCCTCGAAGATGACCTCGTCGGCGCGGCTGCCGGTGTCCACGAGGGCCGTCGCGATGATCGTCAGGCTGCCGGCGCCCTCGATGTTGCGGGCGGCGCCGAAGAAGCGCTTTGGCTTCTGGAGGGCGGTCGCCTCCAGGCCGCCCGACATGATCTTGCCCTGGCTCGAGGCCAGCGCGTTGTAGGCCCGCGCCAGGCGGGTGATCGAATCCAGCAGGATGACGACGTGCTGGCCCTGCTCGATCAGCCGGCGCGCCTTCTCCCCCACCATCTCGGCGCAGTGCACGTGGCTTTCGGGGGCCTCGTCAAAGGTCGAGGACACGACCTCGCCCTTGGTGTGGCGCCGGAAATCGGTGACCTCCTCGGGGCGCTCGTCGATCAGGAGGAGGATCAGCTTGGTCTCCGGGCTGTTCTCCGAGATCGAATTGGCGATGTTCTGGAGGAGGATGGTCTTGCCGGTGCGCGGCGGGGCCACGATCAGCCCGCGCTGCCCGTAGCCGATGGGGGTCAGGATATCGACCGCCCGCATCGAGACGTCCTTTTGCACCTCCGGGGCCTCCAGGAGGACCCGCTTGAGGGGATAGTAGGGAATCAGCTCCTCGAAGGGCGTAACCTTGGAAATATCCTCCGGATCCATGCCCATCACCTTGTCGATGCGGACCACGGCCGGGCAGCGCTCGCCCTCGCCGGGCGCCTGGACCAGCACCTCCACCTGGTGGCCCCGCTTGAGGCCGTAGCGGCGGATCAGGCTCTCCGGCAGGAAGGCGTCCTCCGGATAGAGCCGGTAGTTCACGTGCTCGTGGACGATGAAGGCTCCGCGGTCGGTCAGGTCCACGTATCCGTGGTCGCAGATCGCGCGCTTGGCGTCGCCCGCTTTCGCAAAGATCTGCCCGAGGAGTTGCTTGCGATTGGGGGCGCCCTCGAATTCGGCGCCGTACTCGCGGGCGAAGGCGGTCAGGTCCGCCAGGGTCAGGGCGTAAAGCTCGTCCAGGCGGAGCGCCTTGCCCTTGCCGGAGGAAATTTCCTTGGCCAGCGCGTCGAGCGCCGCCACGTCGGCGAAGCGTGAGGGATTGGGCAGTTCGCCGTAGACGGGCGCATTGCTCGGCGGGGGCGGTTGCGCCGGATAGGCCGAGCCGCCATGGCCCCCGTGTCCGCCCTGCTGCCAGCCGCCGCCACCGCCGTGGCGGCCACCGCGCTTGCGCTTGTTGCGCTTCCATTGGTTGCGGTCCTGCCATTCACCGCGGCCGCCTCCGCCTCCGCCACCCCCGCCGTGGCCACCCTGGCCCTGGGGACTTTGGCCGCCCTCATACCCCTGGCCGCCGCCCTGGCCGTTGGACGGACCTGCCTCCGGGGCACCGCCGGACGGTGTTTCCGCCGGGGCGGGCGCCTGCTCGCGCTCGTCGCTGCGGCCAGCCGACTCTTCACGGGCCGGCGCTTCCGCCGTGCCCTCGCCTTCGCGGCGGCGCGGTCCGCGCGTGCGGATCCGGCGGCCCTTCTGGCCTTCGCCGGCTTCGGCGTCGGTGGGCGGATTGTCTGCGTCGGTCTTCTCGGGGGTTGCCATGTAAGGTGATTGAGCCGCGAAGCGGCTGGAGGGGATGGACACCGCGCTCAGGCGAGCGTGGCGACGAGGCGGTCGACCTGGGCCTTGAGGAAGTCAGGTGTGCCCTCGTTCCAAAGGACGAAATCGGACAGCTCTATTTTTTTTGCCAGCGGCAATTGCTTGGAAATGCGTTGTCCAGCGAACGTGCGATTTATGCCACACTGCTCCAGCCGAACCAGTTGCTGTTCAGGAGCACACGCGACGCAGACGATGAAATCAAACCATTTCTCGAGCGATTTTTCAAAGAGAAGCGGCACTTCGACCGCCCAGCGGCCTCCCGGATCCGAGGCGAGGGCCTCTCGCCACAATGCGAAAACACGCGGATGGGTAAGATCCTCGAGCCACGCTAGTTCCGCATCGTCTGCAAACACCTTGCCCGCCAGGACCCGGCGATCGACCTCTCCGGAGACGCCGATCACCCCGGGCCCATGGCGCGCCTTCAGTTCCGTGATCACGGCGGGATCGGTCAGCACCTTTTCCCGGATCAGCTGGTCGGAATCGAGCCGGCGAAAGCCCCGCTGCTCGAAGAGCCGCGCCGCAGTCGACTTGCCGGACCCAAACCCGCCCGTGATGCCGAGGATCATGCGGCCGATGCTCTAAGGCCGGACGGGGGTCGGTTCAAGAGTACTCCTTGCCTCGAATCCGCCGAGGCGTTCACTCAACGGCTTTTGCTCCCCGCAAACCGATCATGAGGATTGTCTACGGCGTATCCGGCGAAGGCCTCGGGCATGTGCGCGAAGCCATCGAAATAGCCGAAATCCTGCAGCGGGAGGGCCACCTCGTGAAGGTGCTTACCTATGGCGAGCGCGCGTGCGAGTCGCTGGGGCGGTTCCATCCTACCCGGATCGAGGGCCTCCCGCTGTATTTCGACGAGAAAGGCCTATCCCTCGTCCAGACGATCGGGAAGAACCTCCATTGCATCCCCTTCTACGTCCGGAACTGGGGCCGGCTGAAGCAGGAGCTCCGCGCTTTCCGGCCCGACGTCTTCCTCACCGCCTACGAACCCTTCACCACCATCGCCGCCCACGTCCTGCGGAGGCCGCTCGTCAGCATGGACAACCAGAACGAGCTCCGCTTTCTCCGGCCACCGGCCGGCCGGCAGGGGTTTGCTTTCCGCGTGGCGCGGCTGGCGACCCGGATCTGCACCTACGGGGCTGACTGGTACATCGTCAAGTCGTTCACTCCCTTCACGCCAGGCCGGCGGGACGTGCGCGTGGTCTTCCCGATCATCCAGGCCGAGATCAGGAAGCTGCAGCCGCGCGAGGCTCCGTATGTGCTCGTCTACCTGACCAAGCCCAACCCCGGGCTGATCCGGGTCCTGCAATCCCTGGCCGGCGAGGTCTTCCACGTCTACTCCCACAACCAAGCCGGCGAGGCGGGCAATGTCCGCTTCCGGCCGCCGGGTCCCGGGTTCCTGCGCGACCTCGGCGATTGCAAGGCGATCATCGCCACCGCCGGCTTCTCGCTGATCGCGGACGCGCTCTATCTGCGGAAGCCCTACTTCGCGGTTCCGCTGAAGAAGCAGTTCGAGCAGACCCACAACGCCAATTTTCTGCGCCGCTCCGGCTTTGGCGCCAGCGCGGAAAGCCCCACCCGGAACGATCTTGAGCAGTTTCTGGCACGGCTGGACCAGTATCGCGAAAGACTGGCTGGCTATCGCTTCAATCCGGCCGAGCAGGAGGAGATGCTCCTCGGGATCCTGAAGACCATCGAGGCCGCCCCGGACCGGGATGCCGCCGTCACAGGCGCTTGCCCCTGACCTTCAGGAGCACAGCGCGGTAGAGGTTCATGGAGATCAGGAAGAGGCCGAAGGCAAGGATCTGCCCGCCAACCACCGCCCAGCCCACCTGACCACCCAGCAGCAGGAAATGGTGGGAGGTCAGGTAGATCGCCGGATCGTAGACCAGAAATCCCAGGACGATCGCCCCGGGCGTGAAGTAGCCGATATCGCTGGCCAGGCCCCGCGCATGGAAGCTCTTCGCCCGCACCTGGTCCCAGATCCGCGCCCCCAGCCAGAAAAGGGTGCCCCCGAGCAAAGTCCCGACCACCGCCGAAGCCGAGATGACACCGGCCCGATGCGTATAATGAGACACCGCCACCGCCCCGAAATTCGCGACCAGCAGTGCGCCGCACTCCCCCAGAAGAAGCTCCTTGTTGAAGTTGAGGGTGGATTGGTGCACGCAAGTCGCCACGCGCAGCAGCGCATCGCCAACGAATGCAGCCCGGCCAACCGCCTCACGGCAAGTGCGCAACCAAGCAATCAAGCGCCAGCACCGCCTCCGGACCGGAGTGCCCGCGACCACGATCATGAAAGGGACAGGCTCGCGATCATGAAAGGGACAGGCTCGTAAAGAATAGCCAGCCGGCGGATACCTGGTCGTTGATGCATTTCGCCTAAGTCGGCGACGAAAGCGTCGCTTCCATGACAGCGAAAGGAAAGCCTAGTGGGCCGCCCGGTATTTCTGCTGACGGTCCCTATTTAGCCCACGACTGGCTGGCGCACCCTGCGCAATACGGCCAAATCTCCCCAGTCGGCTATCGCCGGGAGCGCTCGCGGGCCTGTTCGTTCCCTCCTGCCTGTCCTGATTCGATAGGCCGCTAACTGCGTTTCGACATACGCCCTGCTTCCGAGCACCGCGCCATTTGTAAAATAGCGGACCCGGCAGCGCAGAACATCGGCCAAGGCAAGTTTTCCTCCCGCGATCATGACCTGATTGAAGGCTTCGAGCGATATGCCTCGGCCCTTTTCCCGCGGCGCTGCCCCGGTTCCGAACAAGATCCTGCGGTAATCCGCCTGGGCCTGCTCCCAGGCTGTGCCGCCGAAGATCGAGCTGATTCCCTCCCTGGCGACCTTACTGCCTGCCACGGCTTCCGCGTACCCGCCAAAACGGTAGTCCTTGGGATCGTAGGCCAGACCCGCCCTCACGCTGTTCAGGTCGATGTAGGCCGCCATCGTTCGGAGAACTTCCCCCTTACCTTCAACGAGAACACTCTTGAATCGTTCGGACCAGAGTGTCCCAAAGCGATTGTAGCTCTTGTTGAACCAGATCGAGAAGCGCTGCTTCAGGAGCTTCATGTACTGCGAAACATCACCCATCAGGGCTAACATTTGCCGGCGCCATGCTGTGGCCTCGGGCCCGTTCTCGGCCAACTGCGCTGCAATGACTTCTAGTCGTGCGGCCTGATAGCGAGTTGGCTGAGAATGCAGCAGCCGATAGCGCCGCAGCAGCTCCGTGTCTGAAATTTCGGTTTTCCGCGGCACGCACACCAGGACGTGAAAATGATTGGAGAGAATTTGGTAGGTCACGACCCGCAGTCCGCAGAACTCGGCAACCAACCATAGCTGCTTGCGCAGCACTTCCTTCGCGATGTCCGTGAACATCCGTTCGCCGTTCACGGTTCGCGATGTGCAGTGATAGGAAGCTTCGCCCAGTTCTGGAGCTACTTTGATTCGGGGTGTTCGCACGCTCCCATCATAGCAAGCAGCGCATCCGTACTGAACCTGTCCCTACTGCAGGGTTGTCCCTACTGCAGAATGAGAGGCTGGGTTTGGGTCTTGCCTCCGGCTCCCGTCTGGCCGCGGAGGGATGAACCGGAGACGGCGGCCTTGGTCGCCGCACCGGAGGGCTTCCGGCTGGGTGGCGCCTCAGTCGGACCTGCGTGCGGACTGGCTATAGTGGAGTGGATGCTTGCTACCCTGACTTCGGCCACGCTGCACGGAATCGCTGCCGAACGGGTTGAGGTGGAGGTGAATGCCAATCAGGCGGGCGAGCCGCGCCTGATCCTGGTCGGATTGCCCGATGCCGCGGTGAAGGAATCGGAGGATCGGGTCTGCTCCGCGCTGTCGAACTCCGGATTTGCGGCCCCGCGCACCCGCACGACCATCAACCTCGCGCCGGGGGATCTTCGCAAGCAGGGGCCCCTGTATGACCTGCCGATCGCCCTGGCGATACTGGTCGCCACCGGGCAACTGAAGGCGGACTCACTGGAAGACTGCATGGTTGCGGGCGAACTCAGCCTCGCGGGCGGCACCCGGCCGATCTGCGGGGGACTCGCTATCGCCCGCCTGGCTCTCCGTCTGGGCAAAAGGCGATTGCTCCTGCCTCCCGGGTCGGCCGAGGAAGCCGCGCTGGTGCAGGGGTTGCCGGTCTACCGCATCGAGTCGCTCGACGAGGCTCGGCGCTTTCTCGCCGGCGAATGTTCACTGACCCCGGTGGCGGTCCCGCGCGGGAGGACGCCGGCATCCGAGCCTGGACCCGACTTCGCCGACATCAAGGGCCAGGCGGCGCTTCGCCGGGCCGTCGAGGTCGCGGTGAGCGGCAATCACAACCTCCTTATCATTGGCCCTCCCGGTTCGGGAAAATCGATGCTGGCGCAGCGCATTCCCGGCATCATCCCGCCGCTGGGACATGAGGAGCACCTCGACGTCCTAGGCATCCATTCGGCCGCCGGACGAAATCTTCTGCGGGATGGCGTCGCGGCTGGACGCGCTCCGTTTCGGGCGCCGCACCATTCGGCGTCGGACATTGCGCTCCTCGGAGGCGGCGCCATTCCCGGCCCGGGCGAGATTTCATTGGCGCATCATGGCGTCCTCTTTCTCGACGAGCTGCCCGAATTCAGGCGCTCGGTGCTCGAGGTCCTGCGCCAGCCGCTGGAGGACGGGCAGGTCACGATCTCCCGGGCCGCGGCGAAGGTGACGATGCCCTGCGCCTTCATGCTGGTCGCGGCCATGAACCCCTGCCCCTGCGGGCACCTGGCGGACCGCAATCAGCCGTGCCGCTGCACTCCCTCCCAGATTCAGCGCTACCGGGCGAAGGTAAGCGGGCCGCTCCTCGACCGGATCGACCTGCACATCGAGGCTCCCGCCCTCTCCTTCGCCGAATTGCGCTCGCCGCAGACTGGCGAGCCGTCGGCGCCCATCCGCCGGCGGGTCGAGGCCGCCCGCGATCGCCAGCGCGCGCGCTTTGCCGGCGCCCGCCTGCCGGTCAACGCCCGGATGACCCATGCGCAAATCCGCGAGCATTGCGCCGTCGACCGGGCCATGGGCGACCTGCTGCAGCAGGCCATGGAACGGCTTTCCCTTTCGGCGCGCGCCTACGACCGGATCCTCAAGGTCTCGCGGACGATCGCCGACCTGGCGGGCACCGAGAAAATCGAGCCCCCTCACCTCCTTGAGGCGATCCAATACCGGAGTCTGGACCGGAACCTGTTCCCCTGACTGCCCAACGAGGAAATCCTCCGGAAGTACCCCTGCCCGCCCGGGCACCCCGACCCCTTCCAGAATATCCGCTCCCGGACGGAATGAGCCTTCCCGGGGCCCAATTCAGCCCCAAAATCCGCCTTCGCGGGCAAATCGCTGCTACAATCCGACCAAGCGACGCGCACGCCATGGATCCCCTGCCCCCCCCTCCGTCGGTCCTGATCGTCGACGATGATACCATGGTCCTGGCCACCCTGCAGGTCACCCTGGCCACCGAGCCCTATGAGGTCATTGTCAGTTCCAGCCCGATCCACGCGCTGACCCTGCTGCCGACCCGGGATTTCGCCGTTATCATCTCGGACCAGAGGATGCCGAAGATGATGGGACTCGACTTCCTGGTCGAATGCCGGCGGCTCCGCCCCCGGGCCTCGCGGATCCTGCTCACGGCCGTCCTCGACCTGACCACGGCCATGGATGCGATCAACCGCGGCCAGATCTGCCGATTTATCGCCAAGCCCTGGCTGAGCGCCGAGCTGATCTCCGCAATTCGCGACGCCATCCAGCGACATGCCCTGGCGACCCATCACGCGGAGCTGGAAGCGGAGACCGTACGGCTCAACGAACAGCTGGCCCTGGCCAAACGGGAGCTCGCGATCGGCCGGGAGGAGCTGGAGCGCCAGCGCGCCCTGCAGGCGGCTGCCGGCCGCTGACCCAGCCCGGGAGGCCTGGGCGGCCTATTCCCGCCCGAGGAGGTGGGCCTCCAGCCGGGTGTAGCTGAGCTTTCCCGTCGCGTAGCGATGGACCAGCATCAGCGTCCCCAGCCGGTCCTGCGCGACCGGATTGGGAGCAAAGCGGAGGGCGTCGCCCAACCGCGTCGAAAGGTCGTACAGGCGCGCCCGCACCCGGTCGATCGGGCGCTCCGGTTCGGCGGCCGGCCGCACGGCCCCCCCGGCGGTTTCCCAGGCAAAGTCCTTCGGGAGGATCTTGTCCCGATGATGCCGCTCGGCCTCGGCCAGCGCGGCGCATGCCTTCACCACCTGCTGGTCCGCCGGAAAGGTGCGGAGCAGCCGCAGGGCGAGTTTTTGGGAGATGCGGCCCTCCCGCACGAATTCGAGCAGGCGCGGGTCGGCCGAATTCAGGTTCTGGGCATTCGCGATGTGGGTCCGCGAAAAGCCCGTCCGCAGTGCCAGCTGCTCCCGAGTGCCACCCCCCAGGCGGCTCAGGCGGGAGAGGAAAATCATGCGCTCGAGCAGCGTGAAGGGCTTGCCGGAGTTGTAGGTCAGCTGGGAGGCGAACAGGTCGGCCTCTCCTGCCATCGGGTCAACCAGCCAGCAGACGATATGCGCCGAATCAAAGTCCCGGTGCAGCGGCCCCGGGGCCTCGCGTAGCGGCTGGTTGCCCTCGTAGACCACGTGCCGGGCTCCCTCCGCCGCGATCCGCAGGTGCTGGGCGCGGGCGAAGGCCCGGTGGCGCCGGTGCCCGTCCACGAGGAAGAACTCTTCCCCGTGGCGCCGGACCTTGACCGGCTCGAGCTGGCCCTCGGTCATGAGCCGGATCGCCAGGCCGTCGATGTCGCCGTAGAAGATCCGGAGATTGAAGTTCCGATCCTCGAGGACCCGCTCGAGCGGAAGGATGAAGGGGGCGGAACCTTCTCTGCGCATGTCCGGAGGGATCAGGCGCCGGGCGTCGTTCAGACCGCGCAGGCCAGGGCCGGCGCTTCCGCGGAAAAGGAGGCGGCGGACGGTTCGACCGACCCGATCAGGCAGATGCGCGCCGGCTCGTCGACCGTCTTGACCGCCGCCGCGGCCGACGCCCGGCCTCGCGCCAGGGACAGGGCGGCCTCGTCGCGGAACAAACGGGCCGCCAGTTCGGCGGCGTCGCCGATATCGTTGCGCATCGCGATGACAAATTGCTTCAGCAGGTCCAGCTCCAGCACCCGGGCGTGCAGGATCCGGGCTATATCGTCCTGCTCAGCCGCCTCGCGCGGCCGCAGGGCCGCCGGGTCCGCGACCACGTCCTGCAGCCGCATTTCCTCGTCGCCGAAGCCCGGCAGCGGATCCTCCATCGACTGGACCTGCGGGATCAGGCTGATGGAATCGCCCGATCCGTCAGTGGCACCCTCCGGGAGCTGCCGCTGGCGCCGGGCCTTTTCCTGCAGGCCGATCGGGATCCGGATCACGTAGCGGGTCTTGGCCACAAAGCGGTCGATCGCCATCTTGACCCAGGGCATCGCATAGGTGCTGAACTGGCCGACCGTTGGGTCATAGCGGCCCGCCGCGATCATCAGCCCGTCGGTGCCGGCGGTGAACAGGTCGTCCAAGACGACGCTGGTCTGGTAGCGGCCGCGCTGGCAGGCGATCTTGGCCGCCAGGAGGAGATTGCCGGTGAGGATCTCGTCGCGCAGCCCGCGCGCGGCCGTCAGCGCGGTCGTCAACTCGTTCCGCAGGGCCTCCGTGCAGGCCCGGGCCGGCAGGGCGCGCAGCGCCACCTGCTCGATGATCTCGAAGGTGAAACCGATGAGAAAGCCGGCCTCCCAGTCGGCGGCCTGGGCCGCCGTCAGGCGCCCCTCGCGCCGGTCGGCTTGGCGCGCCTCATATTCCTCAACGTGGCTTCGGGCCAGGCCGGCGAAGCGATGCGAGGCCTTTTTGCCCGAGTGCCGCTTGCGGTCCTCGTCGGAGCCCTCGCGGAAATACTCGATGTGCCCCGCCTTCAGTTCCTGGACGAGGCGCTCGAGCGGATAGGCCAGCGCGGCCAACTGGACGCAGACCGCCGACTGGGCCTCGGTGAACGCCGCCGCGAGTTCCCGCGTGCGCGTCGAGGGCAGCGCGGGATGCTGGCGCAGGAGCAGTTTCATTCCTTCGCTGAATTCGCAGTTGGACATGGGGGGTATCTCCGATGATCCCGTCAGGCTCCGCACCGGTGTTCGCCGGAGATCCGGCGAAGGCGGCGAGAAGCGCGATGGGAGGTTGAACCTGATGTGGTCAGTTGCATTGGACACACCACGAACATCCCAATGTCCTGCATTGTGAATTTTTTCCCGTTCAATTCTTGTTCAAGCAGGCCTAGGTAGAACTACCCAGGGGGTTTTCCCGGTTCCTTGCCCGGGGCCCCGCCCTTCCTGCCCCGGACCTTCGTCCGGAACCGGTTTCCTCCCTCAGCCTCCGGTGGGAATCCGGACCCGGAAGCATGCGCCCGGCGCACCGGGCGGCGACACCAGGCTGATCGTCCCGCGCAGCTGCAAGAGCGCGTCGCGGCAGATGGATAGGCCGAAACCGGCGCCCGCTTGGCCTTCCTTGTCCAGCCGGAGAAAGAGGCTTGAGCGCTTCCCCGGGGGCACGCCCGGGCCGTTGTCGGCAATTTCCACCTGCAGCCAGCCGGCCTCGCCCGCGAGGCGGACCTCGATCTGGGGATCGGTCACGCCCCGGAGGGCCTCGACGGCGTTCCGCAGCAGGTTGAGAACCGTCACCCGCAGCAGTCGCCGGTCGGTCCGGATTGTATCGGTGGGGTGACGGAATGATGGCAGGAGGCGGATCCCGGACCGGGCAGCCAGGGGTTCGATCATCCCCACGGCCTCCTGCACCAGTTCCTGGATGGAAACCGGTTCCAGCACGGTGCAATCGCACCGCAGCATGTCCAGGCCGATGTTGAAATCCCCGATGAACACGTCGAATTCGTGCAGGAGGCTGGCGCGATATTCGGCCGACAGGTTTGCCTCCATCCCCGCCTCGAGGAGCTCGAGCGCCGCGCGCAGCGTCGCCAGCCGGCCGCGCGCCTCGTGCCCGATCAGCGAGGCGACATAGGCGACCGCCGCCAGCCGTTCACGCGCCAGCGCGTCGCCACCTCCGGGCACTTCCAGGGAGGGGGAGCCGCTCATAGTGCCACCGGAAATGCCGTCTCGACCGTGAACACACCGGCGACCGGCCGGGGCAGGAAGACGGCGCCGCGGGCGGCCGAAAGGACGCCGGCGAGGACATGCAGGTTGCCGGTCCGGCCCTCGTCCAGGCCGAAGGCGAAGGCATCGCGGATCTCGTCCACGGACGCCCCCGACAGGCTGCCGGAGATCCGGAATATCACGTAGGGCCGGTCGCGGCGGATCGTCTCGCGGTTCAGGACGCAGGCGGCCTGGCCGAGCCGTTCCGTCATCAGGCCGGCCGAATGCACGATAGAGGCGACAAGGGTCGTCTCCGCCCCGGGCGCTGCCCGCACGAAAAAGTACTCCACCAGGTGGCGCAGCCCGTTCAGGAGCTCAAGCGGGGCGCATTCCACCAGCGTGTCGCTGAGGAGGTCCCGCAACACCAGGCTCTTCCGGTCCGCAGTCCACCGATCCACGCCGACAAAGAATTGCCGCAGCGCCCCGAGGCACAGGTTGACGGGGGCCCGGGAGGCCGCGCTGCCGACCCCGAAGGGCCCGTCGAGGAACGCGTTGACCGAATCCACCATCTTGCCGACCAGGCTCGCCGACCGCCGCGCATGCTCCTCGAACTCCGCGTTGCCGCCGCGCCGGGCGTCCGTGCTGAGGAGCGAACCCAGCGCCGACAGCACGGTCAGCTGGTTGCGCAGCTGGTGGACCAGCCCGCGATGGAGGTCTGCCGCCGCCAGCCGCAAGTCGTAGCTCCCCAGCGCCTCGGCGAGCTTCTCCTTCGTGACGCCGGCTTCGCGGGCCGCCTGGGTCGTCTCGCGCCGTTCGCGGGTCTCGCGGATCGCCTGCTCGGTGCTGTGCCGCAGCTCCGCCAGAGTCGTCTTCGACTTAACCGCCCGCTTGATCGCGCGGAGCTCGATCGCCCGGTCCGCGATCTGGTCGGAGTCGTTCGCCGTGCGGATGATGATCGCGAGGTCCTTGTCAAACTCCCGCAGGGCGCGGAGGAAGGCGATCCCGTCCATCTCCGAGCGGGCGAGCCGCACGTCGACGATGGCCGCGTCGCACCGGTTCGCGCGCGCATATTTGAGCGCCGGCTCCGGCGTCATGAAATCGACCAGCTTCCCCAGCCCCGCGAGCTGCGCCTGCAGCGTCAGGATCTGCGAGCGCTCGTCCTCCAGGATCAGGATGATGGGGTCGGGCGTCATGGGCTTCGCCGGGCGGCCCGGGAGTCGATCCGCCACCCGGCCTTCGGCTCGCTCACGACCCAGCGGTTCAGGTCGAGTCCGTGGCGGGAATACAGGCCGCGCAGTTTTGAGACGTATTCGTTCACCGAATGTCCGGCATCGTTGGCGTCCGAGCCCCAGACGGCCTTGACCAGCTCGTCCTTGAGCACCAGGCCGCCGGCCTTTTCCGCGAAGACCCGCAGGATCCCGAGGTGCTTCGGGCCGATCCGCTCCTCCGTGCCGTCGGGAAACCGGAGCATCAGGTCGGGCGTGACGGTGGCCTCGCCAAAGTTGAATTCCTTCTGGCCCAGGATCACCCCGCCGGCCCGGCGCATCGTCGTCTTTACGTCGCCCCGCGCCAGCAGCTTGCGGATGCGCACCAGCAATTCCTCGTAGTGAAAGGGCTTCCGCAGAAAATCGTCGGCCCCGGCATCCAGCGCCTCCACCGCGAGCGACGGCTGGGGGAGGTCCGACAGGGCGATGATCGGAAAACCGGCTCCGGCCTCCCGCCAATCCCGGATGGCATCCAGGCCGGCGGGCCGGCCGCCCAGGGCAAGGTCGACGAGGGCCAGGTCGAAGGAACGGCGGAGGACGGCATCCCGCGCCGGGCCGGCCTTGGTATGCCACTCCAGCTCGTGGGGCTGGAGCGCCAGCTGGAGAATGCCGCCAAGTTCTGGACTTTCGATGAGGAGCAGCAGGCAGCTCCGGCGGGGCACCATGGTAGCGAGGGTTTTGCGCGACGCGGGCGGCGGAGACAAGACATCAATTGGCGGTGCGCCGCCCGGCGCCGGGGACCGGCCGCCGACGGCCTTGCCGCCGGCCCGGTGTACAGTCGCCTCGGCCATCGCGCCCGGACGCCTCAGGACTCGACCTTGTCGGCGATCGGGAGGCGCTCGACACCCTCCCGGGCCGCATCGAGCTGCCGGCGCACCCGCTCGGCGCGGAGGGAGGTGGGCGCGGTCAGCTCGTCCTTGGCCATTCTCAGTTCACCCAGCCGCACGTCGATCAGGGAGAGCTCTATGGCCATTTGCCCGAAGCGATTGAGCACCGAATCCTTGTTCAGGCGGTTGGCGCTGGCCTGCAGGGCGGTGATGTCGGCGGGCATGCCCTCCAGGCTTTGCACGACCTGGGAGAGCGATTCGTCTTTCGCCCCCTGGAACAGCCGATGCCGGAAGGGCGGGACAACCGCCGCCTCGCCGGGCGGGGCCGTCGACTCGGTCTGGATGAGCTCCGGGGTGATGAAGGCGAGCAGGGTCGTGTGAATGACGCTGTCGCTCTTGTTCTTGAAGGCGTAGCCGATCAACGGGAGGTCCCCGAAGATAGGAATCTTGTTGTCGGTGGTCTGCCGGCTGCGCTCCTCCAGGCCGGCGATCGCGAGGGTCTCTCCATTGGGAATCGCCACCGAATAGGCATACGTCCGTGAACTCGTTATGGGGTATTGATTGCCGTTGATCGTCTGCTGCCCGATGATCGAGGATACGTTGATCGACAGGTTAAGCTGGACCAACTCCTTGGCTGGGCCTGATCCGGGCAAAATGCAGGGCAGGATGGTCACTTCGGTGCCGACGTCGATGTAGGCGATCTGCGAAGTGGTTGCCGCTGTCGCCGAGCCGATCGTCGTCGTCCCCTCCTGGATCGGCTGCTGGCTCGTGGCCTTGAAGGATACCTCCCGGTTGTTCGAGGTATAGATTACCGGATCCTGCACGATGGAGCTCATGTGATCCGAGGCGATGGCTTGGACGGTCCATTGGAAGGCGGGGGCCGACAGCAGCGCGATCGGGGGGAGCTTGGTGTTGCCCGGATGGTTTAGATCGACTCCCGTGACCAGGCGCGCGTCAGGAGGACCTTGGAAGATAGCGCCGCCGGTGATGGGATCCTTGGTCTCCGTCGCCCAGCCGCCTAAACTGATCGGTCCCCCGGAGCCCAGCGGAGTGTTGGACCAATCCACGCCGAGCGCCTGCGTCGGATTGCGCGCCGTTTCGATGAACTTGACCGAAATGCGGATGAGTTTCTGCGGCCGGTCCACGGTCTTGAGATAGGACGCGATCAGGGAGTGCTGCTGGCGGGTGGCCACGACGAACAGCTGGCTCGTGTCGGGATTCCAGATCGGCTCGATCTTGGGCGAATCGACCGACTTGCGCGCAGCCCCGATCCCGGGAACTGCGCTGCTGCCTTCCAGCGACAGCGTCTCCAGGCCGGCGGTGGGAACCCCGAGGATTTTCTTGATGTCATCGATGATCTTGTCGGTCTTCACCGTGAAGGCCGACGACTTTCCCGACCCGGCCGACGAGGCGTAGGACGAACCGGAACCGCCGGCGCCGGCGCCGCCACCGTTCGTCATGCTGCCCATGGCCGCGAGCTGGCTGTTGATGCCCGAGGAAGTGATGGAGACCTGCTGCATATTGTTGAAACGCAGGGTGTAGGACTTGCTGACTAGCTCGTTTAAATTGATGCGGTAGAACTGCCAGACGCCGCCGCGGTAGTCGGCTGCGAAGTTGTAGTTCTCGGCCAGGATCTGGATGAGGGCGTAGGGATTCATCCGCACGTCGCTCGTCACCCGCTCGCTGAAATCGGCCTCCGCCGGAGAAAGATAGGACATGTGGGCGGCCTGGGCCAGGAGACGGATGGCGCTGGCCAGCGTCGCCCCCTTGAGCGGGATGTGGCTGGGCGGCAGCGCTTCAAGGCGGGCCATTTCCGCCTCTTGGGCGAGCGGCGCGGCCACGACCTCCGCAGGCGCGGCCGGCGCGGGCGCGTCGGCAGCATGGAGCCGGGAAATCGAGAGCAACAGCACGGCGGCAGCGGAGAGCCTCAGCTTGGGCATGGTGGCAGTATAACAGCGAATTTGGCGCGGATCATTTTCCCGACGCGGCAACATTGACAGGCCGCCGAATTTGCCCCGAATTTCCCTCCTTCGGCCATGCATTGGTTCACCGCGAGCGATGGAAGCCGCTTCCTCGTCCAGACCCCCTCCGAGTGCGCGAAAACGCTGGCGCGGGCCTTCCCCTCCCCCCTCGTGCCGGTGACTTCGCGGCGGTTTCTGGCCCAGGCCAGGGCCGAGTGTCCGCTGCCCGCGCGCCGCGGAAAGCGGCTTTCGATCAAGGGGACCGCCGGGTAGCCCGCATTTCCCTGCTAGACTAGGCGGAGACCCATGAGCGGTTCCGCCCTCCTTTCCGCCTTCCCGTCCCACTGGCTCTGGGGCGCGCTGATCTTCCTGCTCGGCACGCTCGCCGGCCGGGGACTGGGCATGGTGGTCCAGGCGTTTGCGGAAGCGGAGTGCCCCCCGGGGGCGGCGCCCCCCGCCCGGGGACGCCGGGAGCTCATCCCCGTCCTCGGCCCGATGCTGGCGCCGCGCCGGCCCGGCTTCCGGCGGGCGGCGTTGCTCGAACTGCTCGGCGGGGGCGTGGTCCTCGCCTGCTGGCTGCTCTTCCCGCCGGCCAAGGCGGCCTGCGGCTGCATCTTCGTCCTCGGGCTGATTGGAGCGTCGGTCATCGACCTCGACCACATGATCATTCCCGACTTCTTTACCATGGGCCTCGCCCTCGCGGGTGTGCTGCTGTCGATCGCCGTCCCCGCGCTCCACCGGATGGGCCCCTTCGGCCCGGAGGCCTGCGTCCGCTCGGGCGCCGCCGCCCTGCTGGGGATCGGGCTCGGTTCCGCGCTTCCCCTTTGGTTCGGGCTCGTCGGCGAGCGCGTCCTGCAGAAGGAGGTCCTCGGTTTCGGCGACGTGAAATTCCTGGGTGCGATCGGCGCTTTCTGCGGCTGGCAAGGCGCCGTCTTCTCTCTCTTCGGCGGGGCGGTCGTCGGCGCCGTCGCGCTCGTCCTGGCCGCCCTCCACGAACGGCTCGCGCCCGGCCGCCCAGCCCGCCTGCTCCACCTGGAGTCCGCCGACGGCCAGTCGGCCCGGCTCGGCTGGGGCGTGCATTTCCCCTTCGGACCCATGCTGGCGATCGCCGCCGGCCTTTACTTCCTGGCGCTGCATCCCTGGGTCGATGGCTATCTTGCCCGCTATCAGGCGCTTTTCTGAGCCACCGCCAAAAAACGCTCCCCGGGGGCCGGTTCGGCCCAACCGCGTGCTACACTTGGATCGCACTCAAGTACCAAACCAAAACAAAAAAGGTCATATGCAACTCATCCAGAAGCTTCTGAAGCGGACCCGTCCGCACTCCGCCCGGAATCGTCTTTTGCGCGGGCTCAGCACGGCGGAACTCGTCGGCATCATCGTCATCGTCGGCATCCTGGGCGCCCTCGGCGGCACCTACGTCAACGGTCTGGTCAACCAGGCCAACACCAACGGCGGTAACCAGAACGCCAACACGCTCAACACGGTCGCCGCCTCCATCTTCGCGGCCGGCGCCACGGTCGGCTCGGGCGCGGGCCAGCTGGACACGACCTCTGCGGCGACGGCCATCGCCGCGGTCAACACCGGGGTCACGGTCGGCGGCGTCCTCTACAAGATGACCCCGCAGATCGCCGCCGGCAGCATCGCGTCCTACACCATGACCGGGGCCGGCACGACCAACGTGGTCTTCAGCTACGCCGGGCCGACGCCGTAACGGCGGCCCTTGCCGCCCTCCCCGGGGCAGCTCCCCGGCGGACGGCGACCCTTTGGACCTATGTTTGGTAACGTCCGAGCACTTCTCCGATCCCGCCGCAACCGGGCCCTACCCAGGGCCCGGTTGTCCGGCATGACGCTGGTCGAGGGGATCGGGATGGTCGTGCTGGTCGGCTTGATGGCGAGCCTGGCCTTTCCCGCGATCACCGGATTGCGGCAGGCCGGGCTGGACCAGCAGGCGATCAGCGTGGCCCAGGCCTTGAACCAGGCGCAGCAGACCTACCAGCTGCGGGTGGCCAACGCCGCCACCAATTGGAGCGGCGCCACCGATTCGGCCTCGAAGTACCTGCTGATTTCGGGGTACGTGCCGTATGCGACCGCCACAATCACCGATTACACGCCGTCCGGCTACACGCTGACGCTGGGGTCGACGCTCAACACCAAGGTCGTCATCGCGGGACCCAGCGGCACGGTGTCATATTGATATCCAAGCCCTGCCGCCATGAAACCGGTTTCGTCATCCGGGCGCGGGGGGTTCTCGATCGTCGAGGCCATCGGCTACCTGATCATCTTCGCGATCATGATGGCCGCCCTGACCTTCGGCATGAGCAGCCTGTTCACGCAGCAGGCCCGCGGCCAGGTCACCTACAACCAGGAGCCATACTCCCAGGCTCCCAGCTTCGACGACTTCCGGCAGGCCATCGACCTGCATGCAGCCTTCTCGACCGCGACGGACCAGGCCGACTCGATCGTCGTCCTCGGCGGCACACGCAGCCACCCGGCCTTCGATCCGACCGGCCCCTCCAGCGCCCTGAAGGCGACCTTTGCCGATTCCACCCTCGCTGCCGCGGCCAATGGCGACGGCTCCAAGGCCTTTTCCTCCTGGGACCAGCGGCAGGTCAATTCGAGCCAGTTCAGCATCTACCTGACGTCGAATCCGGACCCCGCGGACTTCACCGTCCTCACCGTCCAGGGCCTTTCGCGGATCACCTCGGTCACCCAGCAGCGGCGCTACCAGGCCACGATCAACGGGCAGGCTCTTTCGCTTTACGAGGTCACGCACCAGTCGATCGACTGGTCCTCGGGCTCCCCGGTCCCGATCCCGAACGCGGCGACCGGCACCGGCCCGACCTACGCCTACCGCTTTTTCTACGCCGCGGGCGAGGACGTCTGGTCGATGGCCCCGGGGGCCACGCACTACTGGTACCGGACCGATGCCACCTGGAACCGCGACCAGGAGGGACCCGCGCGGGTCATCTTCGCCGACCCGTACGCCATGGCGGGCCAGGATCCGAACTCCCAGCTGAGCCCGGTCTCGCGCTTCATCTATTTCCTCCCCCAGCTCCGATGAAACGGCCCCCTTCACCCTGGCAAAACGAGCGCGGGATGGCGAGCGTCGCCGTCTTCGTCTTCGCCGTCGTCTCGGTGCTTATCCTCGTCGCCAATTTCAAGCTCAACTATGCGGTGAACGCCACGAGCGACGGCTACGACACCTTCGCATCGCAGCTGGTCGAGAAGAACGGGATCGCGCAGATCGTGAAGGAAAGCATCCTCGCCGTCGGCGAGACCGCGAACACCACCAGCGCGAATTCCCTGCAGACCGAGATCCAGAACCGGCTCTCGAGCATGTCGTTTCCGACGGGGATCGCAGTCGCGCTGGATCCCTCCACCCCGGTGCCCGGCGTGCCGGCCAACTCCTTTTTTCCCCTGGGCGCGCCGGCCAGCGGCTCCTGGCCCGCCTATTTCACGCCTTCCGGGACCACGCGTCCGCTGGCGGGAATGGGAAACCTCCTTTCGTCCTTTTGCATGCTCGGGCCGGCCGCCGACCTGGGCCGGCTGACGCTCGCCTTCAATCGCACGAGCACCGCCTCCGCGGATGACAACCGGAAGTACACGGTGAACGCCGACCTGTTTTCCGTGCCGCTCACGAACGTCGATGTGGTCGCCTACGGGCTGCCCGCGAGCGGCATCATCCCGCAGTCCGCCCCGGCGGTGCCGGCGGGCTTTTTCGGGTCCGGCGTCTCCTCGCTCGTCGTCACCTCCAACAATCCCGCCAACGATGCCACGGCCTACCCCGATCTCTTCGCCTCCTCCGGCACCGAGCACCTCCCCTACCAGTACCGCAACGCCGTCAGCTTCGCCTGGAACGCGTACGAATACCTCTGGTCCGCGACCTACCAGAGCGCCCTGCTCGCCACCGCCTCGGCCAACAGCGCCATCTACAATTTCCAGTTTCCCCCCAGCCAGTCAATCCCCGGGGTGACCGCCGCCGGCAGCGCGGTGACGATAGACTGCAGTGCCGTCGTAGGCCCGATTCTCGCCATCGTGGATCCCGATGGCAGCGGCACCGTCACCGTGACCGGCAGCCCGGCCAACGGCGCCCCGTTCATCCTGTTGGTGCGCAATACCGCCGGCCCGGCGACCCCGGTGACCTTCTCCGGGGACAACCACCGCCCGGCCATCTACTATCTCGAGAACGCCAACGCCGGCTTCTCCGGCAGCCCGCAGATCCAGGGTGCCCTTTTTCTCGATCCGCGCGCGGTGGCCCATGGCAGCGTGACCTGGTTCGGCCATTTTTCGTTCTATGGCCCCGCGAGCCCCCTCGGCGCGCTCAACCTCACGATGGCCGACAGTCCCCCGGTCAAGGACGCCCTCGCGGCGCTCGCCCCGCGGGTTCTGCTCGTGTCGACCAGCTCCACCCGCTAGCCAATTCCTTACCCCATGTCGCCCAAGGCCAATGCCGGGTTTTCCACCGTCGAGCTCGTCGTAGCCGTCATGCTCTTCAGCGCAGCCACGGCGGGGGTCCTCGTCATGGGGAAGGGCATGCGCGACCATCGGATGGCGGCGGTGTCCGCCAACCAGCAGAACGCATATGCCACCTTCCAGTCGCAGGTGGCCCTGCAGGGCATCGATCCGACGCTCGTGGCGAATCCCATGGCTGACGCGATCAGCCAGGGCGGGACCGTCACCGGGCAGGCGGCGACAGGGGGAAGGAACCTTTCGGCGGCGTTCGAAGGCGGCGCCGTCTCCCAGCCGGTCGGCGCCCAGCGCAACCT
Source organism: uncultured Opitutaceae bacterium (assembly GCA_964527955.1). Lineage (GTDB taxonomy): Bacteria > Verrucomicrobiota > Verrucomicrobiia > Opitutales > Opitutaceae > Palsa-1447. The sequence goes on from CAZGOX010000002.1 coordinate 27,801, forward strand.
GGCCGGATCGGTCCGGGTGGACGCCCTGAACTACGCGGTGGCTTCCGCGGGCAGCCAGGCGACCCGGGGCGTCGGGATAGGATTCACGATCGAGACCGCCGGGGCGGCTCCGGCGGGCCCGGCCAACGCGATTCCCCTCGCGCCCCCCTCCTTCAACGTGACGGGCGACCTCACGGGAGCCGCCTTTCCCCTGAACAATCTCGCGGTGTTGCCGAGCGGAAATCCCGCGGGAACGGTCTACCGCTACACCACCGACGGCTCCACCCCCAACGGCTCGAGTCCGGTGTGGGACAACAACCCCGGCTGGACCGCGGCCACGTTTCCCGCGCAGGTGACGCTCGAGGCCTTCAATCCCGATCCCCAATACTCCCCCAGCCCGTCCGTGAGCGCATCGTATTCGATCCAGCTCAGCGTGACCTATGCCCGCGCCGACGGCCGGGCGGCCAACCTCTACGACTTCACCCTGGCCGACCTGGGCGCGCCCGCGGTTTCCGGCGTCGTCCTGACGGGGAATCTCGACGGTTTTCCCGTCGTTTTCACACTCGATGGATCTGATCCGCGGACGTCCCCTTCGGCCGCGACCTACGACAGCGCCTTCGCCCCCCTTCAGGCGCAGTTCGGACCCAATGTCACGTTGAAGGTCGCCGCGCTGTCGAACGATCCCCGGGTGAATCCGTCCTCGGTCACGACCTACACCCTGGATCCCCAGGCGATGGCCCTTTCCGCCCCCTCCTTCATCACCGACAACAGCCAGCCCCTGGCGCCGGGCACCCCCGTCCAGATCAGCATGAACGGCGCCGGCGGGTCGCCCCGGACCGAAATCAACGGCCCGCCCACCAACTCGAGCAGCCAATCCACCTCCTTTCCCCTCAACTAGTTGCCCGGCGGCGCATAATCGCGCATTTTAGCGTGTTATACTCGACGGATGGATTGGCCCCAATTCTTCGAGAATCACTGTGACCGCAAGGGGCTGAGCGACTTCTTCATCCGCGAAACCGGGGAAGTGTCCCTGATGATCGGCCGGCAGATAGAATTCATTGACGGGAAGATCACCGCCGACGACTTCGACAACCTGGTGAAGCTGATCTGGCGGGAGGGCGCGCCCGAACTGGGCCTGCGGGCCCATGAACCGGCGTTCTCCCTGGTCGGTCGCCGCTTCCGCGTCTCCTACTACCGCACGCTGGGCGGCCGGGAAATCACCCTCCGCCTCCCGGCCATCATCATCCCCTCGCCCGAGGCCCTGCGGGTGCCCCCGGCCGTCGTGGCCAACTTCTGCCGGATCCGTGGCGGCCTGGTCCTCGTCTCCGGGCAGATGGGCTCCGGCAAGAGCACGACCGTCTCGTCCCTGTGGATGCACCTCGCGGCCACGCAGGCGCACCGCATCGTCGCCATCGAGGATCCCGTCGAGTTCGTGTATCCCACCCGCCACGGGCCCAGCCTCTTCACGATGCGCGAGTTGGACACCTCCTGCGAGGGCTATGAGCAGGCGCTGCTGGAGGTGCGGCGCCAGAACGCCACCGCCGTGAGCATCGGCGAGATCCGCGGCGCCGAATCCGCCGAAAAATGCCTCCGCTTTGCGCTCATCGGCCTGCTGGTGGTCGCCACGATCCACGGGGAGAACGTACCTTCCACCCTGGCCTCGTACGTCGCCGAGCTGCCCAAGGAGCGCGCCGCCTGGGCTCTGGCGAATCTCGCCTCCGCCTGCCGCATGGTGCTCGCCCAGCGGCTGATCCGGAATCCCGAGACCGGCTCCCTCGTCGCGGTGCACGAGACGATGTTCAACCTGAGCTACGAGGGCAAGCACCTCGGGATCGCCGCCAACATCCGCGAGGGCCATCTCGAGCGCCTGCGCCGGGACATCCAGGGACACCGGGCCGACGGGATGCAGACCTTCGAGGATGGCATCAACCGCGCGGTCAACGAGGGGGCGCTGCCCGCCGAGTTCCGTCCGCCCCCGAACGCCCTATGATCCAGCAGTGCCTCGACCTCGCCCTGGGCCGTGCTTTCAAGCCCGATCCCCTCGACACCGCCGTGCCGCTGGCCCGCCGGTTTGCGAAGCGTCCCCTGATTGCGATCACCGTCTACAAGGACGGGCTCGAGGTGGCCCTGGTCACCTTCGCCGGGGAGGTGCCCACGATCGGCCGGCCGGAATTCGGCCCGACGGGCGGCGAGGAGGTCGACGCCGCCTTCGTGCGCTCCTTTGCCGAGCGCCACAAGGCCCGCGAGTGCCTGGTCAACCTGACCACCGGCTACACCGCCGTCCTTTCGTCCCGCGCCCGCCGCCCGGACAATGACGAGGAGGCTCTCGTCCTGATGCGGGACAACCCCGAGCGGCTCCTCGGCGAGCCGCCCGCGCAGGGCTGCCGGCACTCGCTCGCCTTCCACCCCACGCACAATTTCGCGGTCGCCTTCGCCCACAAGGAGCACGACATCACCTCTGTCGTCTCCCTGGTCGCGAAGGCGGACCTCTCGATCGCGCGGCTGCAGTGCGGGATGACCAGCCTGCTCATCCACGTCCTCGGGCATTCCTGGGCCGAGGTCGGCCGGGAGGCCGAGCTCCTCTTCGTGGACCGGGCTTCCCTCTTCTACATGACCGTCTCCGAGGGTTCCTTCGGCCGGCCGCTGTTCGACATCGGCCTGAAGGAAGCCGCGCTCCGGCAGGCCGTCTCCGAGCGCATCGAGCGGCTCAAGCCGGAGGGCCGCGTGATCCTGATCAACAGCTCGGGCCTCGACATTGAGGCCATGCTCCTCGAGCGGCGCCAGACCCTCGACATTGTCCAGCCGATGAAGGGCCAGCCCTCCCCGGCGCTCGTCGCCTGCTGCAGCGACCGGCCGCGGCTGGGCTACGACCTTTTTCCCAGCGAGCGCCTGGTGCGGCCGTTCGCCCCGGGGCGCCTGTGGGTCGTGCCGGCCCTCCTCTGGACCACGGTCGCGGCGGCGGTGCTGATCGTCGGGACCAACACCTTCCGCTCCACCCAGGCCGACCGGCTGGCCGCGAGCTTCAAGACCCAGGCCCAGATGCTCGGCGACTCGGAAAAGCGGACCGAGGGCGTGATCCACGACGTCGAGTCCCGCGCCCAGGCCGCCGACGCCATGTGCAGCTGGCTGCTTATCAGCCCGCCGACGGAGGCCCTGCTGATCGACCTGTCGAAGGAGATCGAGGCCGCGACCAACCAGGGGTTGCAGGAGAGCAAGTCGGTGGCGCAGGTCGACAGCCTGTCGCTGACCCGCCAGGAGGGGCAGCCGCAGATGCGGCTGGTCATCGTCGTCCTCGGGGACGCCGCGTCCGCGAACCGCGTGTTCCAGCGCATTTCCGCGCTCTTCGGGCGGATGGGCTACAGCACCGTGGACCTGAAGGAGACGCTCGTGCCGCAGGGCTTCCGCTACGAGCACCTGCTCAACATCCCCCGGCCCCTGGGAACATGAAGCGCTTCACCCTCCCCGCCCTCGTCCTCCTCGCCGTCAGCGCGCTCCTGCTGCTGGCGATCCTCCGGAGTTTCGGGCGGGCCAGCCAGGCCGCGGGCAAGCTCGCCGCCGAGCAGCAGACGGTGGAGCTTTCCCGGCTCCGGCTGACCTCGGTCCTGCGGGCCGCGGCCACCGCGAAGAGCAAGAGCGCGGCGGCCGACAAGTTCCTGGAAACCTGGACCCAAGAGCTGGACGCCGAGTCCAACATCGAGCACGTCTTCGGCCGGCTCGACACCCTCGCGGTGAACAACCTGCTGTCCCCTTCCGGCAAGAATTTCACGCTGAACAAGAACTACTTCTTCAACGGCCGCCACCTGCCCGTGCAGAACGTGAACATCACCGTGGCCGGCGACTACGCCCGCACGCTCAATTGGCTCGGCGCGGTGGAGTTCGCCTTCCCGCTGGCGCGGGTCGAGCAGATCTCCTACACGACCAACGGGAACTCGCTCTCGCTCTCGGTCCAGTTCGTCTTTCCCCTCAAGTTCGAAGTGGAATGAAAGCCGCCCCGCTCCTGCTCCTCGCCGTCCTGGCAGCGCCGCCCCCGGGCGCCGCCGCGCCCGCCCCGGCCAGCCCGGCCGCCCCCTCCCTCTTTGAGCGCGTCGGCAGCGACTACAAGAAGCCCCAGGAGGTGCCGGACAGCTTTTTCAACCCGTTCAAGATCCAGGCGACGGGGGTGTCCGCCCCCAAGAAAGGGAGCGCTGCGATCACCAACGAATTGGTCAGCGACGCGGTGGGACGCCGGGGCGTCTCGGGCGTCGTCTATGCGGCGCCGGCGGAGACGAGCCACGTCATCATCGGCGACCAGGTGTTCGGCATCGGCGACGAGCTCGTCTTCCCGGAGGCGGACGGCGCCGGCTCGGCCCCGCTCGTGCCCGGGGCCGCGGTGGTGCTGCGCGAAATCGGCGCCCACGACCTTGCCCTGGACCTCACGCCGGAGGGCGAGGCGACCCGCCGGGTCAATTTTCCGCTGCACGCCTTCTGGCGGCCCTAGCCCCATCCGGACCATGGCCCTGATCTCCCCCTCGGCGCTGCCCCTTCCCTCCCCCGTGGCGGACCTCGATCCGCCGCCCGCGGACGAGCGTCTGGACTTGGAGCGGCTCTTTGACACCTATGCGATCATTCCCCTGCCGCTGGGACTGAGGCGGGTGCCGCTCGACCTGCTGCGCGCCTACCAGAATTGGTGCGATCTGCTGGGGAACTCGCCCGACCTGGACCGCGAGCCCTGGCTGCCCGTGGGCTCGATCGGCCCGCTGCTGATCCTGGGGCACTATCAGCCGCCGCGGCAGCAGCCGGCGCTCCTGCCGCCCTGGATGTCCGGCCGGGCGCTCGTCCAGGAGGAGACCTACCGCAAGATAGCCGGCGACCTGCGCGTCAGCGCCGTCCAGAATTTTCGCCACACCTACGAGGCTCCCGCGCAGCGCCGGCTGCCCGACTCGGCCCCGACCGTCGCCGACGACCGCTCCGCCCTCCAGTTCGTGCTCGACCACTTCATCCTCGAGCCGACGACGCGGGCGCTCGCCCGGGCGGCGCAGGAAAAGGGCACCCCGGCCTCCGAGCTGGGGCTCGGCCTCCGGGAGACCGTGATGTTCCTGCGCCGGCGCACCCCGGTCGTGGACGTGCGTTTCCTGGACGTGCCCAAGGAGCTGCTCCAGCTGGCGCCGCGGACCACCCGCGACTACCACGGCTTCTGCTTCAAGCGGACGCCGGACGCCTTCTTCGTGGCTTTTCACGAGGCGCCGCCCCATCCGGCCTGCGACGAGTTCACCGCGATGTTCCGCGCGGAGGTGGAGGACGAGCACCGCCGGCCGATTCATTTCGCCCTGACCGACCTCGACCAGCTGCGGCAGATGCGGCAGCAGTCGAGCGACGCCGAGGTCCGGGTCACCGCCCCGCCGGCCGAGAGCGGCAGCACGTTTGTCCGGGCGGTCGAGTGCAAGCTGACCACCGACGCCATCCGCCGGATCGACCCCGACCGGCTGGGCACGACGGACGAGCAGCTCGTGCACTGGGCCCTCGGCCAGGCCATCATGGCCAACGCCCAGGACCTCCACGTCATGTTCGAGCGCAGTTCCGGGATCTTTCGCATCAGCAAGGACGGCGTCCTCCAGACCCTCTACAGCTTCAGCGAGCAGCGCTGGGGAAGCGTGGTGGGGGTGCTCCGCGACATGAGCAAGATCTCGGGGCCGTTTTTCCAGGCCGTCAGCGCCCGCTTCAGCATCCTCTATGACGGCTCGGCGGTCGACTTCCGCGTCGAGTCCACCCCCTTCCGCGACTTCGACCTGCCGCCGAACATGAGCCTCCGCCTCCGGCGGATGGACAGCCGCATCCGGACGCTCGGCGACCTCCAGATGGAGGAAAGCGACCTGAAGCAGATGCGGCGGCTGATCTCGCGCCCGGACGGCATGTTCCTCTTCACCGGGCCCACCTGCCACGGGAAATCGACCACGATTTACGCCGCGCTGAACGAATTGAACCGGCCCGAGATCAAGATCATGACGGCCGAGGACCCGATCGAGCAGTTGATCGAGGGCGCCCACCAGGCCCAGGTGGACAATGTGAAGGGGCTCACCTTCGCGGCCCTCCTGCGCTCCTTCCTCCGCTCGGCCCCGAACATCATCCTCGTCGGCGAGATCCGCGATCCTGAGACGGCCGAGATGGCCGTGGGCGCCGCGCACACCGGGCACCTCGTCTTCAGCACCCTGCACGTGCGCAGCGCGGCGGCCGTGCCCACCCGCCTCGCCGATCTGAAGATCCCGCCCGGCATGGTGGCCGACACCCTCATCGCCTCGCAGTCCCAGCGCCTGATCCGGGTCCTCTGCCCCCTGTGCAAGGTGGCGGCCGGCGTCGGCCTGGCCGACGCCCGGATGTTCGAGGAGGCGGGGCTGGAGCCCCCGCGGACGGTCTATGCCCCCGGCAGCGACGGCCGGTGCGCGCGCTGCCAGGGCCGGGGCTACAGTGGCCTGACCGCCGTGATGGAACTCCTGGAGCCGGATGACGAGGGCTTCGACCTGATCCGGCAGTCGGCGGGCATGCGCGCCATCTCCGCGGCCGCCGAGAAGAAGGGCTTCAAGCCCCTGCGGGTCCAGGCGCTGCGCCGCGTGGCCGAGGGCCAGACCTCCCTGGAGGAGGCCAAGCGCAAGGTGATCTTCACGATCGGCTAGGACGCCCCCATGGCCGCCGTCGCCCAACCCTGGATCTTCCGGGTCTTCACGATCCGCTACCGCGGGCGCAAGCGCGAGGTGGACGTCTACTCGCCCGCCTCGGCGTCCGCCGCCCGCTTCGCCGCGGGCAAGGCCGACGACGAGGAGCTGTCCGAGAAGCGCCTCGAGGCCTTCGACCGGAGCTTCCGGACCTTCTGGACCAGGAAGACGGCCAAGGTCAGCGAGCTGGAGAAATTCTACAGCGGCATGGCCGAAGCCCTGCACATGGGGGCGGACTTCCGCTCCGCCCTCGATCTCGTGGCCCCGAGCGCGGAAACCGCCTATTTCCGGGGGGTGATCGCGGCCGTCTACGAGCGCAAGGCCTCCTCGGCCAGCATCGCGGCGCTGATGCGGGATTTTCCCGGGGCCTTCAGCAACGTCGCCGTGGCGATGGTCGCCCAGGGCGAGACCTCCGGCAAGCTCGAGGTGGTCTTCGACAAGCTGGCGACGATGACGAAGAACCGGATGATGATCATGGGGGAGATCAAGTCCGGCCTGTATTATCCCGGTTTCATCGGCTGCATGCTCCTGGTTGCGATCATCGTCGTGAATTTCATCGTCCTGCCGATGATCACGGCGAACTTTAAGCTTTTTCACACCGAGCTGCCGCCCGTGACCCAGATGCTGTTCGACGGGCTGGGCTTCATGTCCGCGCATCCGCAGGTGGCCTTCATGCCGCCCATCATCGTGTTCGTGGCGGTGCTGCGCTGGCGGTGGATCTGCCGGCAGCCGTTCACGCAGAAGGTGATGGTGCGGCTGCCCACGATCGGCGTGCTCTTCCAGAAGGAGATCCTCTCGCGCAGCCTGCGGACGCTGGCCATGCTCTACCAGACCGGGGTCTACCAGCGCGACGCCTTCGCGATCACGGCCAGCGTGGCCGACCACGTCGAGTATTCCGCCTACTTCCGGTCGATCAGCGAGCACCTCTCGAAATCGGCCAGCCTGTACCAGGCGTTCCTGCGGGAACGCCACCGCATCGGCAGGATCGGGAAGGCCGTGGCCGACCAGATGAAAGTCGCCTCGTCGTCGGCCGATCCGTCGCTCATCCTGAGCCGCATCGCCTCCCTGTTCGAGGAGCAGGCCATGCGGGATGCCCGAAACCTGCCCAAGCTCATCGAGCCCATCCTCATCTTGATTATTCTCGTTTTTGTGGGTTTCCTCGCCGCCGCCATCTATCTGCCCAACCTCTATCTGATGTCCCATGTCGTCCAGCATCCCAGCTTGATGAATACCAATCAGATACCGCCCCATTAATCGGTGCCGGGAAAGTCCCCCGGCGTGCTACACTAGGGGTGGCATGAAATCCGCCGTTTTCCTTCGCTGGTGTCGCTGGGCCCTCCTGCTGGGCGCCGGCCTGCCCGCGCTGGCGGTGGTCAGCAGGGCCGATACCACGCTCAGCTCGACCGTCTTTTCCTGCCGAAACCAGAACCAGTCTTATACGGTCCCAGCCGGTGCCGACTACATCATCGTCAAAGCCTGGGGTGGCGGCGGTGCCTGCGGGACCAACACCTCCGGCGGCGACGGCAGCTTTTCCCAGGCCACCTGCGATGTGAGCCCCGGCCAGAGCTGCACGATCAAGGTCGGCAGCGGCGGCACGCGCCAGTCCAGCGGAGGCTGGCCGAACGGCTCGTCATCCCGTGGGAACGGCTGCGGCGGCGGCGGCGGGGCCACCGAAGTCGATACGCCCAACTGCACCCTCACCGCGTGCGGCGGTGGCGGCGGCGGATCGTCGCGTGCGGGCTACCCCGGCAACTCGGACGGGAACAATCACAACCAATGCGGCGGTAGCGACCACAACTGGGATGGCGGCAACGGCGGCGGTGACGGCGCCCCCACGTTCAGCGGCAGCTGTCGCAGCACCCGGACTCAGTGTGGCGGCAACGGCACCCCGCCCTGCACCAATGATTCAGACTACCCCGGCAACAACGTGGGCTGCGCGGGAACTGCCTCCCGGCACAACGACGGCTGCCCCGGAGCCGTCGTCGTCATCGCCTGCAAGCGCGTGTCAGCCCAGACGATCACCTTTCCCAATCCCGGCACCCAGTGCACCAATACGAGCGTGGTCCTGAACGCCACGGCCTCGTCCGCGCTCCCGGTGAGCTATGTGGTCACCAGCGGCCCGGCCACCCTGACGGGATCCTCCGCGCGGCTGACCGCCACCGGTTCGGTGACCGTCACCGCCTCCCAGGCCGGCTCGAGCGCCTACACCGCCGCCACCCCCGTCAGTGTCACCTTCCCTGTCTATGCGAAGCCGGTCATCACCAGCCCGCTGACTTCCGGGGGAAAACTGAACGAGTCCGTCACCTACGCGATCACCGCCACCAACAGTCCGACCAGCTACGGCGCCACGGGACTGCCCCAGGGCCTGTCGGTTAGTCCCGGCACGGGCCTGATCTCGGGCACGCCCGCCGTAACGGGAACTTTCCCGGTGACCATTTCCGCCTCCAACGTCGTGGGCACCGGATCTGCCACCCTGACGCTCACCGTCTCCCAGACGTACAGCCTCGCGATCACCGGGTCTCCCGCGGTCGGTGGTACGTTCGCTGGGGGCGGCACCTACGATCCGGGAACGGTCGTCTCCATCTCGGAAACGGCCAACTCGGGCTACCGCGCCGGCGGCTGGGGCGGAACGGACGGCAGCAGGACGGCCGCGCCGTCCCATGCGTCCACCACCATCGTCATGAGCGGCAACCGCTCGCTCGTCGCCAATTTCGTCCCGCAGGCCACCTTGACCGTCACCGCGGGGACCGGGGGCGTCACCACCGGGGGCGGGACCTACGACGTCGGGGCGACCGTGCCGATCACGGCCACCGCGACGGGAAACTACGTCTTCATGGGGTGGAGCGGATCCGGCGTGGCGAGCACGCATGCGGCGTCGACGACGGTCGTCCTGCCCGGAAACGAGATTGTGACGGCCAGCTTCATGCAGCCGCCAACCTTCACCGGCGGAATCTCAAACCAGATCCTGGTGGTCGGCCGCCACTGCTCGCTCCCGGTCAATGCCACGGGGGCCACGAGCTTCAGCGGCGCCAGCCTGCCGCCGGGAATTTCGATCAATCCCACCACCGGGCTCATCAGCGGCAGTCCCACGACCCCCGGTCCCTGGTCCGCGACAATCACGGCGTCCAACGCCGGGGGCTCGGCGAGCGAACCCGTCGTCTTCACTGTCTACGCCACGCCGGTCATCACGAGCCCGACGCCGGTGAACGGCAAACTGAACGAGCCCTTCAGCACGACGATCACGGCCTCCGGCAATCCGACCAGCTTTGGCGCCACCGGGCTGCCGCCCGGCCTGTCGATCGATCCGTCCTCCGGCGTCATTTCGGGCACTCCGACCTCCGCGGGATCGTTTCCCGCCACGGTCACGGCAACCAACCCCGGGACCTCGGGTTCGGCCACGGTCACGGTGGTCGTGGGCCAGACCTATACCCTGACGATCGCAGCCTCGCCGGCGGCTGGCGGCAGCTATTCGGGGGCGGGCACCTTCGATCCCGGCACCGTCGTCACCGTGTCGGAGACGGCCAATGCCGGATACCGGGCGAGCGGCTGGGGCGGGGCGAACGGGAGCCAGACAGCCGCGCCGTCCAGCGCCACCACCACGATCGTGATGAACGGCAATCGGAGCCTTTCTGCCAATTTCGTCGCCCAAGCCACGCTGACCGTCACCGCCCTGGCCGGGGGCTCCGCCATCGGCGGAGGCGTCTATGATATCGGGGCGACCGTGCCGATCGCGGCCACGCCGGCGAGCGGCTATAGCTTCACGACCTGGACCGGCACGGGCGTGGGCGTTCCAGGCTCCGCCGCAACTTCGGTGACGGTCGCGGGCAACGAGGTCGTGGTGGCGAACTTCACTCCCCTCCCCCCGCCTCCGGTCATCCCCAACTACAATTTGACGATCATCGGCTCGACCGGATCCGGCGGCACCTTCACCGGCGCCGGGACCTATCCGGCCGGGACGGTCGTGACGATCACCGAGGCTCCCGCCGCGGGGTACCGCACCAACGGCTGGGGCGGACCCGACGCCGGGAACACGGCCGCGCCCTCCAACGCCTCCACGACCATCGTGATGAACGCAGATGCGAGCCTCGTTGCCAACTTTGTCCAGCAGGGCACGCTGACGGTCTCCGCCGGGACGGGCGGCGCCGTCACCGCCGCCAACGGAACCTATGACGTCGGCACGGTCGTGCCGATCAGCGCGGCGCCCAATGCCACCTATGTCTTCGGCAGCTGGAGCGGCGGGGCGGCGGATCCCTCCCTGGCGTCCTCCACGGTCACGATCACCGGGAACCTGGCGCTCGTCGCGAACTTCACCCATGTGCCCCAGCCCCCGACGGCGACCCTCGATGCGGCCGCGTCGGCCTACACCGGATCGCCGTTCACGGTCACCAGCCTCGCGGGCGCCCCCGACGACAATCTCACGCTCCATAGCATCGAATGGCTCTCGCCGGCCGGAGCCTGGACCGTCGACAGCGCCGCCGCCTCCGGCTCTTCGGACAATCGCTCGCTCGGGATCAATTTCGACACCGCCGGCGTCTGGACCCTGCGGGCCGGAGCCAGCGTCGACAACGGCGTCACCTGGGTCTACAGCCCGAGTGTCCAGGTCACGGTCGCGAACGGCATCAGCTCGTATACCCTTCAGTCCATGGCGGTGCCGAGCGGCAATTCCCTGGCCTGGTACGCGAGCTCGCCCGTTGTCCAGCGGACCTACCAGGTCAAGCATCTCAACCCGTAGCTAGTGGGCCAATTTGCCGAAGAGGGCTCTCGCAGCGGCCTTTTGGCCTCATCGCCGTCTCTGGGCCAGCGTTTG
>CAZGOX010000003.1:0-5383 GCA_964527955.1 uncultured Opitutaceae bacterium
CTCGGGCGTTGCACCCGGACGAGAAAGCGGGGTGCGTCCGATTGAGGGTTTGTTAGGCGGCTCGAATTGTGCGAGACCCAAGTTTCGATTCGTTTCTTGGAGCGATCGGCCGCAGATCGATCCTGCCCTGCCGGGCCCGAGTTTGTGTAGAACTCACGCCTCGAATGCAGGCAGGCCATCCCCGTTCGCCGGCCACAAAGCGGACTCGTCGTTACGGCTCGTCGCAGCGACTTCGCCCTACCTTCCAAGGCATCGCTTGCTGGAACGTGAATCCCGCCAGCTTGACCCTTGAGGGCGGTTGGTGTTGCTTGCGGCGCCATGCCCGCGACTGCGATTGAAGCTCCGGAACCGGCCGCCGATCGCGCGGAGAAGATCGTGTTGCTGGCCTTCAACACGAGCAACCGGCTGGCTGTCCGCCACCAAGGATCGACGGCGACGATCGCGTTTGCCGAGGACGACCTCGCGGGCGCCACCGGCCTCCTTGAGTCCGTGTTCGCGGCGCACACCCCTCCCGCAGAGTATTTTTCGACCGCGATCGACGGCCACCCGTGGAGGATGTACCTCGTGCAGGTCTCCGGCGCGCCCGCCGACGCGGCTGTTTCCTTCGAGACGATCGAGACCCTGGAGTCGGACCCCCGGGCGCTCTCGCCGGAGCTTGCCGCGGTGCTCGCCGCCCTGGAGCCGCACCTGATCGACGTCCCCTACCTCCACCTGGGCGAGAACGACTTCATCTACAAGTTCCGCCCCGAAAAGGAGCGCAACACCTCGATCTATGCGCAGGACGCCGCGAGCCGAACGCTCTACCAGTCGCAGCTTTGCGCCGCCATCAAGGCCCTGGCCCGCAGGCTGGAACGCACGGCCGTCGCTCCGGTGACCCTTGATTTTGGAGCCGTTCGCTACGTGATTCCGAGCCACTTCGGCTTCTGCCTCGGCGTGAAGAACGCGATCGAGCGCGCCTACGAGACGCTTGCCGAGAACCCCGGACGGAGGGTCTTCATGCTCTCGGAGCTGATCCACAACCCCTTCGTGAACGAGGACCTGCTGCGCCGCGGGCTGCGATACCTGCAGACGGACAAGGGCGTGCCGTACGCGATCGACGGAAGGCCCACCCCGGACGCGCCCGGCGTTCCCCTCCTGTGGGACGGCCTGACCCCCGACGACATCGTCATCATCCCCGCATTCGGCGCGACCGACGAGGACAAGAAGCGCCTTGTGCGCAAGGGCCTGGCCGTGTGCGCCTACGACGCCACCTGCATGCTGGTGGAGAAGGTCTGGAAGGCGGCCCGGGCCTACGGCCGCGAGGGATATACCGTTGTGATCCACGGCAAGCACGAGCACGAGGAGACCAAGGCAACCTTCTCGAACACCCGCCGTCACGCCCCGGCCGTGATCGTGCGCAACCTGGAGGAAGCGAGGCAGCTCGGGGAAATCATCCTGCTCGGGACCCCCGCTTCGCGCTCACGATTTTACACGCTGTTTGCGGACCGGCACACCCCGGGCTTTGACGTCGCCCGGGATCTGGAGCGGGTCGCGGTCGTCAATCAGACAACCCTGCTGGTGAACGAAACACGGGAGATCATAGCGCACCTTCGCGACGTGTACCAGGAGCGGTTCGGCCCCGACCCGGAGGGCTCGCCGGCGCGCGTCGGCGGCAGCGGGAGGAATGACACGCTCTGCTACGCCACCCAGGTCAACCAGGACGCCCTGGCGCGCGCCCTGGGGGAGCCCCTCGACGCGGCGTTCGTCATCGGGGGGCGGAATTCCTCGAACACCTACCAGCTCTACCGGCTGTGCGCGGAGCGACTCGGGGATCGCGCCTACTTCATCCAAAACGAGGCCAGCATCCTCTCCAGGGAGGAGGTCGAGCATTATGTGTTTCCCGCCAAGGCCGGCGAAACCCCGGGCGGCCGGACCGAGAGGCGCCTCCTCTGGCCCCGCGGCGATTCGGCGCGGAGGGTCCTGGTGACAGGCGGGGCCTCGTGCCCGGACGGCATCATCCAGCAGGTGGTAAGCCGGATCAATGGCTTTTTCCCTCCCGAGTCCCTGCGAAGCGTGGACTCCGTCCTCACCGACCTGCGCAACGGATGACGGGAAAAATGAGACTTGCTTTTGACATGACAAATTGGCCTGATCTTCGGCTTCATTCATGAAAGCCACGATCAAGACACAGGGCCGGCAGTTCATCGTTTCCGAGGGGGACATCCTCGTGGTGACCCGCTATCCGAACACCGAGGCCGGCTCGACCGTCGAGATCAACGAGGTGCTGGCCGCCGGTGAAGGCGAGAGCTTCAAGGTCGGCCGCCCCACCCTCGCCGGCGCCTCCGTGTCGGCCAAGGTGCTCGAGAACAAGCGCGGCGACAAGATCATCGTCTTCAAGAAGAAGAAGCGCAAGGGCTACGAGCGCAAGCAGGGCCACCGCCAGGAGCTTTCCGTCATCAAGATCGAATCCATCAAAGTCTAACGCCATGGCGCACAAGAAAGGTCAGGGAGCATCCACCAACGGTCGCGAGAGCCATTCCAAGCGGCTCGGGATCAAGCTTTTTGGCGGCCAGACCGTCCTCGCGGGCGGCATCATCGTCCGCCAGCGCGGCAGCAAGCTCCACCCCGGCAAGAATGTCGGAGTCGGCCGCGACTGGACCCTCTTTGCCCTGAAGGACGGCGTGGTGCAGTTCGACAAGACCCACCGCAAGGTGGCCGTGGTCTCGAGCTGAGACTGCGTTTCGGGTTTGGGTTTGGCAGGAGCGAAAGTCCTGCTTTCATCGCGCGATGTCCCGGAATTTCGCGCGCGTCGTGGCCGGCCTCGCGGCGGCTTTTTTCGCGGCATTTTTCCTCTGGCCCATCCTGCTGATCCTCAAGGGCGGGTTCATCGATGCGGACGGCCGGCTGACCTTCGCCTTCCTTCGCACGCTGCTCTCGGATCCGTTGGTCCTGGAGGGACTCAGGAATTCGTTTCTCATCGCGGTCTCCGCGACCGGCATCGCGGGCCTGATTGCGGTGCCCCTGGCGGTGCTCGCCGATCGATTCCGGTTTCCGGGCAAGGCGCTCTTCAGCTCGCTCGTGCTGGTCCCGATGATCCTGCCTCCCTTCGTCGGCGCCATCGGCATTCGCCAGATCTTTGGACGTTACGGGGCCGCCAATGCACTGCTGGTCGCGCTCGGGCTCAGGCCGCATGGATGGACCTTCGACTGGCTGGCCTCCGGCCAATTTGCCGGAATCGCGCTCCTCGACGCCTTTTCGCTCTACCCCATCATCTACCTGAACGCCATCGCGGCGCTCGCCAATGTGGACCCGGCCATGGAGGAAGCAGCCCAGAACCTCGGTTGCACGGGCTTCCGCAGGTTCCGCCGGATCACTGCGCCGCTGATCCGGCCGGGACTCTTCGCCGGCGGGACGATCGTGTTCATCTGGGCGTTCACGGACCTTGGGACGCCGCTCATCTTTGACTACGACAGGGTGGCGAGCGTGCAGGTGTACCATGGCCTCAGGGACATCGGGGGAAACCCGTACCCCTTTGCCTTGGTCGCCATCATGCTTGCCGCGTCGATCCTCATCTATGCCCTGGGCAAGGGACTCTTTGGCCGTGGAGCCCACGCCATGATGGCGAAGGCCACAAGTGCGGGGGGCGACCGGCCCCTGCCTGCCGGACAAGCCTGCCTCTGCACCGCCGCCTTCGCCGCGGTTTCGTTCGTGGCCATGCTGCCGCATCTGGCCGTGGTTCTCATCGCGTTTTCGGGCGACTGGTACGCCACGATCGTGCCCGGCTCATGGACCCTCGGCAATTTCCGCGGGGCGCTGGGCCATGAGATCACCGTACCGGCGATCGCGAACAGCCTGAAGTTTGCCGGCGCCGCGACCGTTCTTGACCTCGCGCTGGGCGTCTCCATCGCCTACGTCGTGGTTCGCACGAAGGTCGCCGGCCGCCAGGTGCTAGACCTCGTCGCCATGCTTCCGCTCGCCGTCCCGGGGCTGGTCCTTGCGTTTGGCTACCTGGCCATGGCCCAGGACGGCCGCTTCTTTTCGTTCATCAACCCGGTTCGCAATCCCACCGTGCTCCTCATCGTGGCGTATTCCGTCCGGCGCCTGCCCTACGTGGTGCGCGCCGCCGCCGCCGGGTTTGGGCAGACAAGCGAGACCCTGGAGGAGGCGGCCCAAAGCCTGGGCTGCCCGCCGCTGAAGGCGGTCATAAGGGTGACGATGCCCCTCATTGCAGCCAACCTCATCGCCGGGGGGCTTCTCGCATTTTCCTTTGCCATGCTCGAGGTGAGCGATTCCCTGATTCTTGCGCAAAAGCAGGCGTTTTATCCCATCACCAAGGCCATCCTCGAGCTGTTTCAGCTGCTGGGCGACGGGAGGTACCTGGCGAGCGCCCTTGGAGTCTGGGCGATGGTCTTCCTCGGCGCGGTCATCGCCGGCCTGAGCATCATCCTTGGGAAAAAGCTCGGGGCGTTGTTCAGGGTCTAGCAGGGTATTGGAAGACCGCGATGTACCTGCTCCTCATCGTCTCGTTCATCTGGGCGTTTTCCTTCGGCCTCATCAAGGTCCGGTTCGCGGGCGTCGATCCGACTGCCGTCACGGCGCTCCGGCTCGCGTTTGCGCTTGTGCTGTTCCTGCCGTTCTACCGGAGGCGGGGGCTCGCCGCGCCGGCAATCGCCCGGCTGGCTCTCATCGGCGCCGTCCAGTTCGGGGCGATGTACCTGTTCTACCAGGCGTCGTTCTCCTACCTGAAGGGATACGAGGTTGCGCTCTTCACCCTCCTGACGCCGCTTTACCTGACGCTCATCGATGCGGCGCTTGAGAGACGCTGGCAGCTCCGCCACATTGTCTCCGCTGTCTTCGCCGTGGCGGGGGCCGGGATCGTGCTTTGGCGGGCCGCGCCCACCCACGCGCCCGCGATTGGCTTTCTCCTCGTCCAAGCCTCCAACCTATGCTTTGCAGCGGGCCAGCTCGCCTGGAGAAGGGAGCGCTCCCGGTTCGGAGCGGCGATTCGCGAAAGCTCGGTGTTCGCGCTTCCCTTTGCCGGCGCGCTTGCAACGAGCCTCGCCGTGTCGGCCTTCTCGACGGACTGGGGAGCCCTTCACTTGTCGGGAGTCCAGTGGGGCACCCTGGCCTACCTCGGCCTGCTTTCCTCGGGCGCCTGCTTTTTCTGGTGGAACCTCGGGGCGACCCGGGTGAACGCCGGAACGCTCGGGGTGTTCAACAACGCCAAGGTCCCGCTCGCGGTCGCGTGTTCGCTGCTGTTTTTCGGCGAAAGCGCCGACTGGCGGCGCCTTCTGGTCGGCGGGGGGCTGATGGCGGTCGGGGTGATCATTTCGCAATGGGGTCGCGGGGGTGGTTGGTTTATAGTGAGGCCGAGTTAAAAAGGATAACGCGAACCCCGGAGTAA
>CAZGOX010000003.1:5393-33635 GCA_964527955.1 uncultured Opitutaceae bacterium
GGGTTTATATCTTCCCCCGGGGGGTGTTTTTTTTTTTTTAAATACCGGCGGCATTATAAAAATTCACCCCCGCGACCCCTTACTTCAGCGCGGCCTTGAGGCGCGCCAGGCCCGCCCTCGTGATCTCCTCCGTCGGCCCCTCGACCAGGAATCGCAGTTTGGGCTCTGTCCCCGAATACCGGACAAGCACGCGGCCTTTCGACCCAAGCTCGGCCTCGAGGGTGTGAATCGCCTCGGTAAGCGCCGGCAGCTGCTCGATGGGCGTCTTTTCCCTGACCACGACCGACTCCGATGCCTGGGGGAACTTGCGCAGCATCCGGCGCAGCTCCGACAGCGGACGCCCTGTCGCCAGCATAACGCCGATCACCTTCAGGGCGGCGACAAGGCCGTCTCCGGACGGCGAAAACTCGGAAAAGATCAGGTGGCCCGATGACTCCCCGCCGAGTGTGGCTCCCTCGGCCAGCATCCGCTCGACCACGTAGCGGTCGCCAACGGGCGCCCTTGCGACACGCCCACCCGCCGCCTCCACGGCGGTATCGACCCCGAGGTTGCTCTGCACCGTGACGACCAGCGTTCGCGCGGCAAGCGCGCCGCGGCCGAGTGCATCGACCGCGAGGATCGTGAGGATCTCGTCGCCGTCCAGCACCGCCCCGAACTCGTCGCAGAGGACGCACCGGTCCCCGTCGCCGTCGTGGGCCACTCCGAGCCTTGCCCCCGAGGCCACAACCTCGGACGCAAGCTTGCCGGGGTGCTCGCTGCCCACGCCATCGTTTATGTTGCGTCCATCCGGTGCATTGCCGATCGGAATGACCTCGGCGCCGAGGCGCCCAAGGACTGCCGGACTGGTCGCGCAGGTGGCTCCGTTGGCGGTGTCGAGGACCACCCTCCACCCCTTCAGCGCCCCGGGGGGCAGCAGGGCCGACACGAGCTTCACGTACTCGTCCGAGAAGGGGTCATGCCAAGTAAGTTGCTCTCGCGAATGCGAGAGCAACTTACTTGGCATGACCCCTTCTCGAACTCGCGAATGCGAGAGCAACTTACTTGGCATGACCCCTTCTCGGATCCCCTCTTGCATCAGGGCCTCGATCCGGGCCTCCTCCCCGTCGGTGAGCTTCCGCCCATCCCTTCGAAAGAACTTGATCCCATTGTCGGATGCCGGGTTGTGGGATGCGGTCACCATCGCGCCGAGGGCCGCTCCGGACATGCGCACGGCGAGAGACACGGCCGGCGTGGGAAGCACGCCGAGGTCGCGCGGCTTGAGCCCCGCCCCAAGGAGCCCCGAGGCCGCCGCCCGGAGCAAGGCTTCCCCGGATTGACGCGTGTCCCTGCCGAGGACAACCGGGCCGGTTCCGCCCGCCCACAGGCCTGCCGCCCGGCCCAGGCGTTCAAAAAACGCGGCGTTGATCAACGGGCCCCCGCAGGATCCGCGAACGCCGTCCGTTCCAAAGAAATTGCGCTTCATGGCGACCTGTAGAATTCCCTTGTCGCTTCAATCTTCCTGCGCACGGCGCCTCCCAGGAGAAGCTCCCGGGCCTGCCCAATCCCCTCGATCACGTTGACGGTCCGGCCCGTCATCCAAAGCCCGACTGCGCTGTTGAGCGCAATCGTGTCGACAAGTCCCCTTGGCGCGCGACCGTCCAGCAGGGCCTCCACGAGCGCCAGGTTCGCCGCCAGGTCCCCTCCCTGGAGGTCCGAGAACGGCGACGGCTCCAGGCCAAAGTCCTCCGCCCTCCATTCGGCCGCCACGCCGCGAAGCCGGCCGGCGCCCTGCACCCGGTTGACGCCGGCCGTAGTCAGCTCGTCTATGCCGCGGTCGCCGCCCAGGACGCCGTGCACCGCAATCCCGGCGTCCGTTCCCAGGACATCCAGGGCGGCCGCCAGACGCGGCACCCAGGACGCGGCGTAGACGCCGAGGAGGACATGCGCCGGGCGCCCGGGATTGATCAGCGGCCCGAGAATATTGAAGATTGTCCGCCGCCCTTTGGCGGCCAGCGCCTTGCGCACCGGGGCCACGTGCCTGAAGGACGGATGGTACGCGGGCGCAAAGAAATAGGCGAACCCGAGCTCGTCGAGGGAGCGCTGGAGCACGCTCGGCGGAGCCTCGAGGTTGGCCCCGAGCGCCGATATGAGGTCCGCGCTTCCGCACTTCGAGGTGATGCCCCGATTCCCGTGCTTCATCACCGTCACGCCCGCACTCGCCAGCACAAACACAACCATCGTCGAGATATTGAAACCTCCCGCATGGTCCCCGCCCGTCCCGACGACGTCGATGGCCCGGGCCGACCAGCGCTGCACGCCGGGATCGACAGCCCGGTCGCGGAACTCCCGGGCAAAGCCGGCCACCTCGGCCGCCGTCTCGCCCTTCGAGCCCATGGCCTCGAGGAAAAGCTCCTTGTCGCCGTCGGGAACAGCCGGGTCGGAAAGGGCCGCAGCCGCCGCGGCGATTTGGTCCGGAGCCAGATCCCGGCGGGACGACAGGACGGCGGTCAAATCGGCGAGGGGCGACATGGGTGGGCGGCACCCGATGAGTGACATGACGCGCAGGTTCGGCAAATGTATTTGAGAAACACCGCCGGATCTGAAAGCAAGTCGAGGTGCGCCCCAAATTCCTTCTTCCCGTGGTCGGGCTCTGCCTTGCCGCTTCGCTCGTCGGCCAGCCTGCACATGAGCCTGCCAAGTCCCCCTCAAGGCCGATTGCGGAACTTCGGGTCCGCGACTCCCTGGTGCTCGGCCTGGTCGAGGGCCTGACCGAATACCTGCCGGTTTCATCGATGGGCCACGTCATGGTGGCCGACCAGATGTTCGGCCTGGAAGACACCACACCGCTCAAGGGCCGGGACGGGAGACCCCTCTGGGCCCGGGCGCCGCGGCCTGGGCGGCCCAATGAACCCCTGACGATCAAGGTTGCCTCCGACACGTTTACCGTGGTCACCCAGATCGGGGCCATCCTAGCGGTCGCCATTCTGTTCCGATCGCGTTTTTATGAGATCGGCCGCGGCCTCGTCGGCCGCAGCGACGAGGGCCTGCGCCTGCTGCGCAACCTGATCGTCGCATTTCTCCCTGCGGGAATCGTGGGCTTCCTGTTCAACCGATGGATCCTGGAACATCTTGTCTCGATCGGCTCCATCCTGACCGCGCAGCTCGTGGGCGCGGCCCTCATGATCTATGCGGAATGGTGGCGGAAGAATCGCGCGGTTCCGGAGGCCGGTTTGGACGGCTCGCGCCTGCCCCTCGGGCGGGCCCTTGGAATAGGGATCCTTCAATGCGCCTCCTTCTGGCCCGGCATGAGCCGGTCGATGACGACCATCGTCGGCGGGTACTTTGCCGGCATGGATGGGAGGCGGTCGGGGGAGTTTAGCTTCCTGCTCGGGTTCTTTACGCTTTCCGCAGCCTCCCTGTACAAGGCCCGCCAATCGGGGCCGGCCATGATCGAGGTGTTCGGGTGGCCCCATGTGCTTCTTGGCGGCGCCGTGGCGACGATCGCGGCCATGCTGGCCGTGAAGCTTTTCCTGAGCTATCTCTCGCGTCACGGCTTGGTTGTCTTTGCGATCTACAGGGTCGCCTTCGCGGTGTTCCTGGCTTTTTGGGCTCTCTGAACTGTCTTGACCCCCGGCGGGTCCTCCCCTCAATGGGTCGTTTTCAAGCGGTTACACGCCTTCAAATTACCCACCGTCATGGCCAATCCAAAACGCAAACAGTCCAAACGCCGAAGTGCTAACCGCCGAGCTGCCAATGCTTTCAAGGCGCCCCTGTTCGCAAAGGACCCCTCGGACGGCTCCTTGGTTCGTCCGCACCGCGTCAATCCCAAGACCGGCCTTTATCGCGGCCGGCAGGTGATTAACGTCGAGGTCTAACGGCCGCCTGCCATCCTTGGATGGTCATGTCCTCCGGTCAACCCGGGTTGATTGCAGTTGATTCGATGGGTGGGGATCTCGGTCCGGCCGAGGTCGTTGCCGCGGTGCAGCTCGCCTTTCAGCAGGTGCCGGACCTTTGCCCCGTCATTCTCGTCGGCGACGAGGCCGTGCTGGATCCGTTGCTGCTCCAATGCGGGCTTTCCCGCGGTGCGCGCCTTTCGGTCCTGCATGCCGCTGAGACCGTCTCCATGGACGACACTCCCATGGCGGTCCTTCGCCGCAAGAAGGACTCCTCGATGGTTCGGGCGATCGAGCTGGTGAAGAACGGCGAGGCCGATGTCGTGGTGAGCTGCGGAAACACCGGGGCCCTCATGGCGGTCGGCACACTGCGGCTGAGGACGATCGACGGCATCACGAGGCCGGCCCTCGCGGCCATTGTGCCGAGGGAAGGCGGACACTTTGTCTTGATCGATGCCGGGGCCAATCCCGATGCAAAGGCCGAGCACCTGGTTCACAACGCAATCCTTGGCAGCCACTACTGCCGGGTGGTTCTTGGAGTCGAGTCCCCGCGCGTAGGCCTGATGACCATCGGCACCGAGGAAGGGAAAGGCAACGCGCTCGTCAGCGAGGCAAACGAGCTCTTCAAGCGCGTGGGCGAGGTCGTGAACTATGCCGGCCCCATCGAGGGCTTTCAGGTCTTCAAGGAACATGTCGACGTGGTCGTGTGCGACGGGTTTGTCGGCAACATCATGCTCAAGAGCTGGGAATCCCTGGTCAGCTTTGTCCGGGACATTCTGCGCGATGAATTGAAGGCCAACTTGTTGCGCAAGTCCGGTGCCTTCCTGTCAAGGGGGGCCTTCAACGCGTTGAAGCAACGCATCAACCCCGAGCGCTACGGGGGCGCGCCGCTCCTTGGCCTTAAGGGCAATATTCTGAAGGCCCACGGATCCTCCAACCGACGCGCGATCCTAAGCGCGATCAAGGCGGCAAACGGGATCATCGCGGCAAACATGAACCATCGGATAGAGGTCGACGTCGCCCGGGCCAACCAGCTGCTCGCCCGCTAGTCCGCATGCCAGCCCAATCCATCACAATCCAAGGCACCGGATCCTACGCCCCCGAACGCGTGATGACGAACGCCGAACTCGCGCATAGCGTGGCCACTTCGGACGAATGGATCCGTACCCGCAGCGGCATCCGCGAGCGCCGCATTGCGGCGCCCGGCGAGGCCTCGTCCGACATGGCGGTGCAGGCCGCCAGGCATGCGCTTGCGGACGCAAATGCCAGGGCCGACGAGATCGATCTCCTGATCGTGGCAACGTTCACGCCCGACCTTCCGATGCCGTCCGCTGCCTGCATCATCCAGAACAAGCTCGGCCTCTCCCCTGCGGCCGCCTGCTTCGACCTGAATGCGGCCTGTTCCGGCTTTATTTACGCGCTGGACGCGGGTTGTGCGATGCTCGGCTCCGGCCGGTACCACAAGGCCCTGGTCATCGGGGTCGAAAAACTCTCTCCCGTCGTGGACTGGACCGACCGGACGACCTGCGTCCTCTTTGGGGACGGCGCGGGCGCCGCCGTGCTGGGAGTCGGTTCGGAGCCGGGACGCGGGCTGCTGGGGACCAACCTCGGGACGCTCGGGGACAGCGTCGAGCTGCTCTACATCCCCGCCGACGGCCGGTTCATCAAGATGAAGGGCCGCGAGGTCTTCAAGGCCGCCGTGCGCGCCATGGAGGATATTTCGCGGTCTATTTTGGAACAACACGGGTTGAATGGGTCTCACATTGCCCTTGTCATACCGCATCAGGCCAATCTTCGCATCATTGAGACCCTGGCAGAATACCTCGAAATGCCCATGGACAGGTTTTTTGTGAACGTGGATCGCTACGGAAACACCTCGGCCGCCTCGATCCCCATGGCCCTGGACGAGGCCAGGCGCTCCGGTCGGATCAAGCAGGGCGACCTGATTCTCCTCGTGGCCTTTGGGGCGGGCTTGACCTATGGAAGCGCGCTGATTCGCTGGTGACCCTTATTCTCCCAAACCCCACCCAGACGACTCGGCGCCAAATGCCCCGCCCATCCCATCCTTTCCGGACGCTCCTGCTGATCGCCTGCGGCCTGTGCGCGCTGGCAACGGCACGGGCGGACCTGGTCTGGGCCCCGGGCAGCGGCTGGCGGGTCGAGAGCGGGGCGCTGTCCGGCCTGAACAGCAAGGACGCCGCGAATGCCCTGGACCTGATGAACCGTGCCCGGAGCGCCGAGGAGTCGGGACACCTCGGCAGTGCGATTTCGACGTACCAGAAGGTGGCGCGCAAGTACTCGAGCTCCATCTACGCGCCCGAGGCGCTCTACCGGGCGGGCAAGATCTATCTTCAGCGCAAGCAGTATTACAAGTCGTTCGACACGTTTCAGAAGGTCATCACGAATTACCCCAACGTGCGCCGCTTTGACGAGATCGTCGGGATCCAGTTCCAGATTGCGGCCGCCCTCGCCGATGGGGCCAGGAATCACATCCTCGGCGGAGCAATCCCGTTCCTTGGCAGCCGCCAGCGGGGGGTGTCCTGCCTCGAGCTCGTGGTGGTGGAGGCTCCCTACGGGAACTACGCGCCGCTGGCCACGCTCGCGGCCGCCCGTGGCCGGGAGCGGCTCGGCGATCCCGATGTGGCCATCGACATCCTCGACCACATGATCAACAACTACTCGCAGAACGTTCTCCTGCCGGACGCCTACCTCGAACTCGGCAGGCTTCATTCGGGCCTGGTCGAGGGTCCGTACTACGACCAGGACGAGACGAAGCAGGCCATGACCTATTATGAGGATTTCATGATCCTCTATCCCGGCGACACCAGCATTGGGACCGCGGCTTCGGGGCTCGACTCGATGAAAAGCGTGCTTGCCGAGAGCAAGATGAAGATTGGCGACTGGTATTTCTACAAGCGCGACAACTTCACGGCGGCCAGGGTGTTTTACAACGAGGCCATCACCTCGTACCCCGACTCGGCCGTGGCCAAGCGCGCCAAGGAACGGCTGGCAGAAGTCGACGCAAAGGCCTCCAAGGCCGCCCAGCCCCCCCCGCCAGCCAAGGCCGGGAAGAAACGGTTCTGGCTCTTTTGAGCAGGGCGGGCTAGCAACTGGCAGCCGAACATGCCAGCCCGGTACCACCTCGTCCCCACGTTTCTGCTTCTGCTGGGCTGCATGGCCTGCGGGTGCGCCCACTACCAGCTCGGCACCGGCGGAAGACTCGCCTTCTCGAACCTGTACGTCGAGCCCGTCCAGAACAAGGTGCTGCTTCCCCAGGCCCAGGCCGCCGTCAGCGCGCAATTGCGCGACGCGTTCGCGCGGGACGGCCGGGTGGCGATCGTCGACTCGCCGGAGGCGGCCGATGCCGTCCTCAAGGTCGTCATCACCGCCTACAGCCGCGCGATGGTGGCGACGCGCGAAAGCGACATCGGCCTGGCCAGCAAGTTCGCCGTGACCCTCGGCGTGACGTGCACCCTCCGGGATGCGCGGACGGGCCGGACCTATTTCGAGAACCGCGTGATCACGGCCGAGCGCGACGCGTACACGGACAACGGCCAGCCGGCATCCCCGCTCACCGGGAACCAGCTCCAGGCGGAATATAATCTGCTGCCCCTGCTTGCGGAGTCGCTCGCCGGCAAGGTCACCCATTCCGTGCTCGACGTATGGTGAAACGCCCGCCCCAGCTCGTCCCTTCCCTCCTTGCCAGCGACCACTCCCGGCTCGCCGAGGGCGCGGAGGCGGTCTCCCAGCTCGGGCTGCCGTGGCTCCATCTCGACATCATGGACGGGCATTTTGTGCCGAACCTCTCGTTCGGTCCCGAGCTGCTTGCGGCCCTGCGGCGCGGCGGCTGCCGGCTCTTCTTCGACACGCACCTCATGCTGTCGGAGCCCAGCCGGTATGTGGAGGCCTTCGCGCGGGCCGGCGCCGACCTGATCACGATCCACATCGAGCCGGAACTCGAGCACTCTGCCACCCTGGAGCATATCAAGGAGCTCGGTTGCAGGAGGGGCATTGCCCTCAACCCCGGGACCCCGGCCAGCGCGGTCGAGGCGCTCCTTCCGCAGGTCGACCTTGTGCTCGCCATGACGGTGCAGCCGGGTTTCGGCGGCCAGGCGTTCCGGGCCGACGTGCTCCCGAAGATCGAGCAGCTCGCGATGTGGCGAAGCATCCGGAACCTGGATTTCTCGATAGAGGTCGACGGCGGCATCGATCTCGCGTCCGCCGCGGAATGCAGGTCGGCCGGCGCCGACAAGTTCGTGGCGGGGACCGCGTTTTTCCGCGCGGCCGACAGGGCCGCCTTCGCCCGGGCGATCGAGTCCATGCCGTGATCCCGTCCGCGTGATGCCGCCCCACACGCACAGGCCGCCCGCCGCCATGTTCGTCGCGGCGTTTGCGACCCTCTATGTGGTGTGGGGATCCACCTACCTTGCCATCAGGATCGCGATCGAGTCCATGCCCCCGTTTGCCATGGCCGGGGCGCGCTTCCTCGTCGCCGGAAGCCTGCTCTTCGGGCTGGTCCGCCTTCGCGGCGCGCCGTGGCCTTCGGCGCGCCAGTGGTTCGACAACGCGGTGGCCGGAATCCTCCTTCTGCTGGGCGGAAACGGCCTCATGTGCTGGGCCGAGCAGACCATCCCGTCCGGCGTCACCGCGCTCATCGTCGGCGTGGGACCCCTCTTCACCGTGCTTGCGGACTGGCTGTGGACGGGGAACCAGCGCCCGACCCTGCTGACGGTGGGCGGCATGCTGCTGGGCATGGCCGGGGTCGCCTGGCTGGCGGCTCCCTGGGAGCGCGGTCCCGGCAGCCTTGATCCCCACGGCGTCATCGCCGTGCTGGTTGCGTGCGTGGCCTGGTCCCTCGGTGCGATTTACTCCCGGCACGCCCGGCGGCCCGCGGAGCCGCTCGTGGCGGCCAGCCTGCAGATGCTCGGCGGCGGCATCGCGCTTGTTGTCGCCGCGTGGATACGAGGGGACCTCGCGCACGTCGGCCTGGCGGCGGTCACGTCCCGCTCCTGGTTTGCCTTCGCCTACCTGATCGCCATGGGGTCCCTGGTCGGCTTTTCGACCTTTGTCTGGTTGATGAAGCATAGTACGCCGGCCCTCGTGTTCACGTACGCCTACGTGAACCCGGTCGTGGCCGTCTTCCTTGGGTGGCTGCTGGCCGGCGAGGCCGTGACGGCCCGGATGGGCGCCGCGGCGGTGGTCATCGTCGCTGCGGTCATGGTGATCACCCTCAAGTCGGACCACGCGGCTCCCGGATCGGCCGTGCCCGCCGAGCCCGCCGACGTCTAGGAACCGTCCGCGATCGCTTCGGCCCGGGTGTACTGGCTTCGAAAGTGGGCCGCCAGGTCTCGGGCCATGCGGAGCTCGTCCGCCAGGTCCTTGGACTCAAGCGCCCGCCGGATGGGGCCATCGGCCCTTTCGTAGGAGACGGCGGACATGTCCTGCAGGGCCGCGAGCGCCCGGGACCTGGCTGGTTCCGGCGCCGCCTGGATCGCCCTCCAGGCGCGGACCAGCTCCGGATGCGCGTCCTCGGCCAGCACCCGTGAGATGAAGGCGAGCTCCCTAAACAGCCTTGCCGTCCATTCGGGGTGGTACGTGAAGTCCTGCCCGTCGGCGTACGGATCCACACCGGGGTCGCTGCGAAGGGCCTCCCAATCGCCTTTCGCGTAGAAGTCCCGCCGGACCGGCAGACGGCGGAGGGCATACTTCTCAGGGCCCCCGGGCACGCCGGCCCTGAGATTCCACAGTTTCTGGCCGTCCATCGAGACCACATACTCGATGAAGGCCGATGCCGTCCCGCGGTTCGGGGCTCCCCGCATCATGGCCACCGGATCCACCGAGTATACGCTTCCTCCCACGGGGGTGGCGAAACCCAGGCGACCGGGATCTCCCCTGCGGCGGAGGGCCTCCTCCTGCTGCCGGCCGTAGAAATCGATGCACAGCCCCGCCGCGCAGTCGCCGTCGGCAACGTCGACCGGTATCTTCTGGGCGGAGTCGGTGAAGTACCGCGCATTGGCCCCGATGGCCTGCAGCAGGCGCAACCCGTTCACCCAGCCGCGAGCAACAAAGGGGTCAGGCCCTGAATTATGAATTTCATCGCATAATTCAGGGCCTGACCCCTTCGCCTCTCGGATTTGCTGCTGCATGATGCCCTCGAATGCCTCGGCCACGGAGCCGCTCTTGGTCGGATCGGCAAGGGCCACCTGGCCCGCGAGGCGGGGATCCGCAAGGTCCTCCCAGGCCGCCGGCGGATGCGGGAGCCCCAGCCTGCGCAGGCAGTCCCGATTGTACACGATTCCATAGCAGCTGAGCACGCAACCAACCCACCGCCCCTTCGGATCCCAATACGTCTCCCCTCCCCGGGCCGCGGGGATCGTCCCGGAAGCGAACCACCCGGGATGACTTCCGAGGATTCCCGAATCGACGACGAATCCGGACTGGGCCTGCCTCACGAATTCATACGTTCCACCGCCGAAGAACAGGTCGATGCCGCAGCCGACGTTGGAATTCAGGAACGCTTCCCTCGCCTCCCGGACCGCAGCCGGCGCCCCCGGGGGCAGGCGGCCGTCCTGGAAGCCGGCCTGCACCGCCGCGCTCCAGGGCCGGCCCATGGGCCCGGTCCAGAGGCGTTGAAACTAACCGACGTACTCACCCTGAAGGAAGCGGACGATGTCCCCGCCGCCGCCGATCGTGCGCCAATCCAGGCGGACGTCGCGGCCCGTCCTGGCGCGGTACCACCTCCGGAAGCCCACCTCGAATTCGTGCCGGATCGCCTCGTTGTGCGGCGTTACGATCACCAGGACATCCGCCGCCCCCGGCGCGTCCGGCTGCCGCGGACGGAGCACAAAGGGCAGCGCGACGACCGCCGCCAGCAGCGCGAGGATGGCCAGGGTTCTCCGCATCCGGTCACTCGGGAAGAACGACCACGTCCTCCGGGGCCACGGTGGCGAAAAGATCGCCGCGGCCGGATGCGTCCGCCGTCCGCGGATTGAGCTCGACGATCCTGAACGTATGAGCCCCCGCCCGAAAATCGTACTGGGCGACCTCCCCGAGAAATACCGCCCCGCCAATCCGCCCGCGGACCGCGTTGGCCCCGGACGGACCGGCGCCGAGCGTCCAGCATTCCGGGCGGATCGAAAGCGTGACCACCGATCCCTTTGCCAGATCCGGCGCCCGCGCCAGAACCCCCTCGAACAGGCCGAGCGAGGTATCCACCACGGCCTTTCCCCCAGCATTCGATACCAGCCGGCCCGGGATGAAGTCCGTCTCGCCCATGAAGTTCGCCACCGTCCTGCTCGATGGCCTTCGGTAGACCTCCGTCGGCACGCCCACCTGCAGGATCCTCCCCGCGTCCAGGATGGCCATCCGGTCCGAGATCGACAGCGCCTCCTTCTGGTCGTGGGTCACATAGACGGTCGTGAGCTTGAACTCCTTGCAAACACGCCGGATCTCCGCGCGCATCTCCAGGCGCAGCCGCGCGTCGAGATTGGACAACGGCTCGTCCAGCAGGAGGCAGCGCGGACGGATGACCAGCGCCCGGGCCAGCGCCACGCGCTGCTGCTGCCCGCCGGAAAGCTGGTTGGGGCGCCGCCCCGCAAAGTCGCCCATCCGGACCGACTCCAGGGCCTCCCCGACACGGCGCCGGATCTCCGGCTTCGCGACCTTCCGCTCCTCCAGCCCGAAGGCCACATTCTCTGCGACGGTGAGGTGCGGCCAGAGTGCGTAGCTCTGGAACATCATTCCGGTGTTCCGCTTGTGCGGAGGGAGGCCGGTGACGTCCTCATCCCCGAAGAGGACCCGGCCCGCATCGGGGGTGTGAAAGCCGGCGAGGCACCTGAGGAGGGTCGTCTTGCCGCACCCGCTCGGCCCCAGCAGGAAGAAGAGCTCCCCGGGTCCGATCGAGAGGTCGATGTCGTCCAGCGCAGTCGTTGCGCCGAAACGCTTCGTGAGTTTCTCGATCCGGATGGAGATCATGCGCCCTTGGCGCCCATCCTTGCGGAGGGCCCACGCTGCATCAAGGCGGTACTTGCCTCGGCGCCGGGCACTGGGTGCATTCAACTGAAACCGGGTGCGGACGACCGACCGGGCATTCCCGCGATCTTTCAGGCCCTTTTGTCGTTCCCGGACGGGCGAGCCGCCCGTCCCTACCTCCTCCGCCGGGGGCCTCCCCGGGCGGGCTTCTTGTAGTCGCCGGACTTCAGGGCGTTGATCTGGTCGCGCAGGCCCGCCGCCCGCTCGAACTCGAGCTTCGAGGCGGCCTCCTGCATCTCGTCCTCGAGCTCAGCTATGACCACGGCCACCTCGTCGGGCCCCTCGGCGAGCGCGGCGGCTCCGGCCTCCTCCGTCCCCGTGCCATCGTACGTGTGCAGGCTCGCCTGGGCGGGGCGGTGGATCCCGCGCGGCGTGATCCCGTGCTCCAGGTTGTAGGCGATCTGTTTGGCCCGCCGGTAGCCCGTGATGTCCAGGGTCCGCTGGATCGAGGCCGTGATCTGGTCGGCGTAGAAGATCACGCGGCCCTTCTCATGGCGGGCCGCGCGGCCCGCCGTCTGGACCAGGCTCGTCTCGCTCCTGAGGAACCCCTCCTTGTCGGCGTCGAGCACGGCCACAAGGGCGACCTCCGGCAGGTCCAGGCCCTCGCGCAGCAGGTTGATGCCGATCAGGGCGTCGAAGCGGCCGAGCCTCAGGTTCCGCAGGATCTCGACCCGCTCGATGGCGTCGATGTCCGAGTGAAGGTATTCCACGCGGATGCCGGACTCGCGCAGGAAGCTCGTCAGGTCCTCGGCCAGGCGCTTCGTGAGCGTCGTCACCAGCACCCGCTCCCCGGCCGCGGCCGCCTTCCGGATCTCGCCGGCCAGGTCCTCGACCTGGCCGCTCGCGGGGCGCAGCGTGATCCCGGGGTCCAGCAGCCCCGTCGGGCGGATGAGCTGCTCGGCCACGACCGACGAAAGCCCCAGCTCGAATGGCGCCGGGGTCGCCGAGACAAAGATCGTCTGGCCGGTGATCTTCCGGAACTCCTCGAAGCTCTGGGGCCGGTTGTCGAGGGCCGAGGGGAGCCGGAACCCGAAGTCCACCAGCGTCTGCTTCCGGGCCCGGTCGCCGTTCGACATGCCGCCGATCTGGGGGACGGTGGCGTGGCTCTCGTCGATCACGACCAGGAAGTCCTTCGGGAAGAAATCGATCAGGCAGAACGGGCGCTCGCCCGCCTTGCGGCCGCCCAGGTGGCGCGAATAGTTCTCGATGCCGCTGCAGAAGCCCATCTCCTGCATCATCTCAAGGTCGTAGTTCGTCCGCTCCCGGATCCGCTGGGCCTCGAGGTAGCGGCCCTTGGACTCGAACCAGGCCACCCGCTCCCCCAGCTCGGCACGGATCGTGGCCAGCGCGGGCTGGAGGCGGCCGGGGGTCGTAACGTACTGGTTTGCCGGATACAAATCGAAGTGGTCGAGCTCCCGGCGCGCCGTCCCCGTCAGCGGGTCGAACTCGCTGATCCGCTCGACCCGGTCGCCGAAGAACTCGACCCTCAGCCCCTGCTCCAGGTAGGCGGGCATGATGTCGACGACGTCGCCCCGGGCCCGAAACCGCCCGCGCTTCAGCTCGAAGTCGTTGCGCTCGTAAAGGTTGTCGACGAGCCGCTCGAGCAGGACATTGCGCCCGAGCGCCTCCCCGCGGCGCAGGGGGATGCGCAGGTCGGTGAAGTCCTCGGGGTTCCCGAGGCCGTAGATGCAGGAGACGCTGGCGACCACGATCACGTCCCGGCGGCTCACCAGCGAGCTCGTCGTGGCGATCCGGAGCCGCTCGATCTCCTCGTTGATCGACGAGTCCTTGTCGATGAACGTGTCGCTCGAGGGGACGTAGGCCTCGGGCTGGTAGTAGTCGTAGTAGCTGACGAAGTACTCGACGGCGTTCTCCGGAAAGAAGTTCTTGAACTCCGAGTAGAGCTGGGCGGCCAGGGTCTTGTTGTGCGAGATCACGAGGGCGGGGCGGTCGCACCGGGCGATGACGTTGGCCATCGTGAAGGTCTTCCCCGACCCGGTGACGCCGAGGAGGGTCTGGTCCCGGTTTCCCGCCTGGATCGACGCCACGAGCCGGTCGATCGCCTCGGGCTGGTCGCCTGTCGGGCTGTACCCGGAGCTGAGCTTGAAAAGCATTGCGGGTGCGCCGCGGCTACCCCGGAAGGAGCTGCGGCAGCTCGGCCAGGGAACGGATGAACGCGCCGGCCTCGCGCACGACGCGCTCCCGCACCGCATAGCGGCCAAACCCCACGAAGAGGTCCGCGGCCGGCTTTGCCTCGAGGTCGCTCACGCCGTCCCCGACCATGACGACCCTCTCGGGCCGGAGCTCCTCGCGCAGCCGCCGCAGGACCTCGGCCTTGCCGCCGGACCGCGTTGCCGGAAACGCCGCGTCGTACCCGCGAAAGCTCCCGTCCTGCTCGAAGTACACATCCACCGCCTCGACCCGGGCGATCCCAAGGAGGTCCGCCAGCGGGCGGATCGAAAGCCGGTAGCCGGCGCTGACCACGACGGGCGTCCAGCCGCGCGCGGCCAGCGTCGCGATCGCGGCCTGGGCCGAGGGCTCGACGGTCTCGACGTAGAGGCGGCCCACGGCCGCAAGCGCATCCCGGGTCGGCCGGATGATTTCGAGGCGCCTAGCGAACACCTGTTCGAGGCGCAGCTCCCCGTTCATCGCGGCGGAGGTCATTTCCTCGACCTGGGCAAAGGCCTGGGGCCCCGCCATGCGGGCAAGCTCGTCGACGCCCTCCACGGCGCTCAGGGTGCCGTCGCAGTCGAAGCAGATGAGTTTCACCATGCTTCCTCGGCTGGAAGCGCGGGCTATTTCTTGCCGCCGCGCTTGAACTTGGTCGTGAACTTCTCGACGCGGCCGGCCGTGTCCACGAGGCGCTTCTCGCCCGTGTAGGCCGGGTGGGAATCCATGGTCACGTCGCGCAACACCACATAGTAGTCCTGTCCGTCGATCTTCTCCTTGCGCGGGGACTTCATGGTCGACCGGGTGAGGAAGCGGCGCCCGCTGGCGACGTCGAGGAAGCAAACATTGTTCAGGGTCGGATGTCCTTCTGCTTTCATGGCAATGAGTTGGGTCAGCCCTGCCGCGCCTTGTAGCGCGGGTCGGTCTTGTTGATCACGTAGATCTTGCCGCGGCGGCGCACCACCTGGCAGTCCGGGTGGCGCTTCTTGGCGGATTTGATGGAGGACACGACTTTCATAAAGGATAGAAAGCAGAGGGGCCGGACCGGGGTGTCAACCCGAAAGCTCCAGTGCCAATGGCTCAGTTCGCCTCCGGGTTGTCCGGCTCGTCGGCGAGCATCCGCCACTCGGGCCCCTCGCGCCGGAGCACGCTGCGCCAAAGGCCGACGTCCCCCGCCTGGTCGAACAGGTCGGTGGGCGCGTCGGCGACGATCCAGGTGTTGTGCTCAAGCTCGCTCTCGAGCTGGCCCTTGCCCCAGCCCGAGTACCCAAAAAACGCACGCAGGTGGGTCGCGTCCTCGGCAAGCAGGCTGCCCGCCTTGGCGGGATCGATCCCGAGGTGAAGCTGGAAGCCCCGCGCCTGGACCCGCCACGCGGCCAGGATCAGCTGCTCCGCCTCGACCGGCCCTCCCTGGAAGAGCGGCACGCCCGAGAGGACGCCCAGCGCAAAGTCCCCCCCGAGCTCCCCGAGATGCTTGTTCAGCGGGCGGTTGAGCACCATGCCCATCGCGCCCTCCGAGCCGTGCGCGGTCATCAGCACCACCGCGCGCCTGAAGTTGGGATCGCGAAGCCGGGGATGGGCCACGAGGAGCTGCCCGGCCAGCGACTTGTTCGCCTTGGAGTCCCGCTCTCTCATCGGCTGGGGATCGGCAAACCCGTCAAAGCCTCGAGATCTTCACGCCCGCGTCGGCGAGCAGCGGTGCGACCAGGGGATCATTGGAGTAGTCCTCGCGATACCGGATGTCGGCGATCCCGGCCGCGGCGAGGATCTTTGCGCAATTGATGCACGGGTAATGGGTGACATAGGCCACGCAGCCGTCGACCGAGCTGCCGCGGCGCGCGGCGTCCGAGACCGCGTTTTGCTCGGCATGGACGGTCGCCTGCTCATGGCCGTCCCGCACGCGCGACACGTGCGGCGTGCCGGGAAGGAAGCCGTTGTATCCTGCCGTCACGATGCGGTTCTTCCGTTCGCCCCCCGTCACGATCACGCACCCCACGTGGAGCCTCTCGCAATTCGAGCGCGAGGAGATGAGGAAGGCGGTCGCCATGAAGTATTCGTCCCACGAGGGGCGCCGGGAAAAGCTGCGGGTGGCCGAGGCGATGAGGTCTACGGGATCGTTCGACCCGCTCACATCAGGTGCGTTGGACTTGCTCACGCCGCAAGGAAATGGGAAAACTCCCGGACCGGAAAGGCCGAAATGAAAAAAGAGAAGGCTCAAAGTTCGGATTGCCATGGTGCTCCATGGGCACGGACAATCCGCGCCAGCCTGGCAACCCCATGAAAAAAATCGCCATCATCAACGGCCCCAACCTCGACAGGCTCGGCCGCCGCGAGCCGGAAATCTACGGGAAGGCGACCCTTGCCGACCTTGAGCGCGACCTGCGCGGGGAATTCGGGGCCGTCGCAGAGCTTGAATTCTTCCAGTCGAACCACGAGGGGGCCATCCTTGACAGGATCGCCGCCCTGGCGGACGCAAAGTTCGACGGGCTCGTGATCAACGGAGGGGCGCTCACGCACACGAGTGTCGCCCTGCGGGACGCCCTGCTCGGGGCGCACGTTCCCGCGGTCGAGGTCCATATCTCCAACATCTACAAGCGCGAGGAGTTCAGGCACGAGTCGCTCACCGCCCCGGCCTGCGTGGCGGTGATCACCGGCCTCGGCCTCGAGGGGTACCGGGCCGCGACCCGCTTCCTCCTCAAGGATTGACGCCATGGAGCTTGCGGTAACAGGCAGCCCCGCGGACCGGGGCATCGTCCCCGCGGTGATCCCGGCCGACGGCACGTGCCACGCCGCGTGGCTGGTCTGCCACACACGGCCGAGGTGCGAGAAGAAGTTTGCCGCCCTGATGGCCGCCGAGAAGTTCGAGCACTACCTGCCGCTGGTCCAGAGCGTGAGGCGGTACGGGCGCCAGACGAAGCGATTCTCGAAGC
Organism: uncultured Opitutaceae bacterium; assembly: GCA_964527955.1. Taxonomy (GTDB): domain Bacteria; phylum Verrucomicrobiota; class Verrucomicrobiia; order Opitutales; family Opitutaceae; genus Palsa-1447. The sequence continues at coordinate 22,396 of CAZGOX010000003.1, forward strand.
CCCTTTTTCCCGGCTATGTGTTTGCCGCCGTGCCGCCCGAGAGGAAGGCGCGGATCTACCAGCAGGATCTTCTCGCCCGGGCGATACCGGTCGACGACGAGGCCTCCTTCCTCGGCCAGCTCGAGGATGTCAGGGCCATGGTCGCATCCGGCTACGAGCTGACGCTCCTGCCTTTGCTGGCGCGCGGGCGCCGGGTCAGGGTTGTCGGCGGCCCCCTGCACGGGCTGGAGGGATTCGTGGACGACCCCACGAACCCCCAGGGCGTCGTGCTCTCGGTCGACGTTCTCCAGCAGGGCCTCCTCGTGAAGGTCCCCGCGGAACACCTCCAGGCGATGCCGTGAACCTCCCCAACGCCATCACCCTTTCACGCATCCCGTGCATGTTCGCCATTGTCGGCTTCATGTACTGCTCCTGGACGGGAGCTGCGTCGCTGGCCTTCTGGCTCTTCATCGCAGCGGCGATCGGGGACTGGTTCGACGGATACCTGGCCCGAAGGCAGGGCGTGGTCTCGAACTTCGGAAAGCTGATGGATGCCCTGACCGACAAGATCATGGTCATGGGCCTCGTCATCGCGTTCGTGGACCAGCACGTGATTCCCGTCCCGCTCGCCCTGATCACCCTTTGCCGCGAGTTCCTGATCACGGGCCTCCGGATGGTCGTCGCCGCCAGGGGGGTCGTCGTGCCGGCCGACGGCGGCGGCAAGTCCAAGACGCTGACCCAGCTCATCGCGCTCGGGTTTCTGCTGGGGGCCCCCATGGTCCTGCGCGACTGGGGAACGTTCCTCCCCTGGGACATGACCGGATTCTCGGAGGGCGCCCGGACGGTGGGCGGCTGGATTTTCGTCCTCGGCACGGCCCTGGCCGTCTGGTCCGGCTGGCGCTACGTTTCAAGGTACAGGAGTCTCATTTTCGGGCCCTCCGACTAGCAGAGTTTTTCAACAGCCTGCTACATGAACCTTCAACACCCCGGGTGGCTGCGACGCATGCCCACGCCTGCGGTCCTGGGAATCGCGACCTTGGGCCCCCTCGGGCGGAGGCTGCCGGCTCCCGGCACGTGGGGCTCGGTCGCAGGTGTCTTCTACTTTTGCGCGGTCTTCACAAGGCTGGGCCTCGCCGACGGGCTGGTCCTGGCGGCGCTTGGCGCCTTGCTTGCCGTCGGAATCTGCGGCGAGGCGGAGCTGCGGCTGGGGCGCACCGACCCGGGCGAGGTGATCCTGGACGAGTTTGTAGCGGTGCCCTTGTGTTTCCTCGGCTGGCAGGGCCTCGTGGGGCCCCTCCCGCTCTGGGGGGTGTGCCTGGCTGGATTCGCGGTCTTCCGGTTCTTCGACATCAGCAAACCATTCGTCATTAATAGGCTGCAAACCCTGCCCGGGGGATGGGGAGTCGTCGCAGACGACCTTGCAGCGGCCCTCGCCACCTGCGCGGTCCTGCACCTCGCCAAATGGGGATGGCTGTTTGCGCGCGCAAACTGATTGCCGCCCGGCAGACTTGCTTCTTCCCTGTAGCTCCCCCATGCGCCACTGCATCTACCCGGGAACCTTTGATCCCATCACCTACGGCCATCTGGACGTGCTCGCGAGGGCCGCGCGCCTGTTCGACCACGTGACTGTCGCCGTGGCGCACAATCCGGAGAAAGCGCCCCTGTTTACAGCGGACCAGCGGATAGCCATGCTGAGGCCCAACATCGAGGGAATGCCCAATGTGTCGCTTGCCATGTTCGGCGGACTCCTCGGCGACTTTGCCCGGTCCCTGGGGGCGCAGGCGATCATCCGCGGGCTTCGCGCCCTCTCCGACTTCGAATTCGAGTTCAACATGGCGCTGACGAACCGCCACCTGCAGCCGCAGATCGAGACCATCTTCGTGATGCCGAACGAGCAATACAGCTACACGAGTTCCTCCCTGGTAAGGCAGGTGGCGAAGTACGGGGGCGACGTCGGCTATTTTGTGCCCGCGAACGTCGCCGCCGAATTGAAGAAGGTGTTCGCCGGGAAGGCGTGACGGACCCGGGATCGAGAATCCGTGAAAGTTGTCCACGACCTTTCCCCAGCCGGTGCGTCTGGCGGCTTCCAAGCCATTTCCAAGAATCCATCGAATGAGCTCCTCTCAAAGTGATGAAAAGGCAAACAAGAGCTTACGCCCCAGGCGGTTCCGGGTGCGCCCCGTCTACCTCGTCGGGGCGGCGATCGTCATCCTGATAGGGACGATCTACTGGTACAATCACAGGGGGGGCGCCCAAGCCTTTGGCGGCCCCGGCGGCCCGGGCGGACGGGGCGGCCGCTTCGGACCGGGCGCCAACGGGCCGCTGCCCGTCATGGCGCGCCCGGCCTTCGAAGGGGACATCGACATTTACCTGGACGGGCTCGGCACGGTCACGCCGCTCGCAACCGTGGTGGTCAGGTCCCAGATCAGCGGGCAGCTGGTGCAAGTGGCCTTTCAGGAGGGCCAGATGGTCAAGGCCGGCGACCTTCTCGCCGTGATCGATCCGCGACCCTACCAGGTCGCGCTGGAGCAGGCCGAGGGCCAACAGCAGCAGGCCAAGGCCCAGCTCGAGGAGGCGAAGATCGACCTCGACCGCTATGTCACCCTGAGCCAGCAGGACTCGATTGCGAAGCAGCAGGTCGACGCCCAGCGGGCCCTGGTCACCCAGGACGAGGGCATCGTGCAGACCGACCAGGCCGCCATCGACAACGCCAAGCTCAACCTCGCGTACTGCCACATCGTGGCGCCGGTTGCGGGCCGCGTGGGCCTCAGGCAGGTCGACCAGGGCAACTACGTGACGCCCGGCGACGCCAACGGCCTCGTCGTGCTGACCGAGGTCAAGCCGATCACGGTGATCTTCACCCTGCCCGAGGACAACATTCCCCAGGTCGTCAGCCGCATGCACTCGGGCGACTCGATCGACGTCGACGCCTACGACCGGGGGCAGACCGTGAAGCTCGCCTCCGGCAAGGTGTCCACCATCGACAACGAGGTCGATCCGACGACCGGCACCTTCAAGCTGAGGGCCGTCTTCGCCAATGACGACGAACGGCTCTTCCCGAGCCAGTTCGTCAACATCCGGATGCTCCTCGACACCGACGAGGACGTGACCGTGATCCCGACGTCGGCCATCGAGCGCGGCGACCAGGGGGCCTACGTGTATGTCGTCAAGCCCGACAACACGGTCACGGCCCGCCCGGTGACGCTCGGGCCGAGCGAGGGCGAGAGGGTCGAGGTGAAGGAGGGGTTGAAGCCCGGCGAGAAGGTCGTGACCGACGGGGCCGACAGGCTCAAGGAGGGGGCCAAGGTGATCGTGCAGACCCCCAACCGGACGGGCAAACCCGGCGCGGGACATTCCTGGCCCCAGGGCGGCGGAGCTAGATGAGCCCCTCGCGGATATTCATCGAACGCCCGGTCGCGACGACGCTGCTGATGGCGGCGATCTTCATCGTCGGCATTGTCGCACTCCGGTTCCTGCCGCTGTCGGCCCTCCCCGAGGTCGACTACCCGACAATCCAGGTGCAGACGTTCTACCCGGGCGCCAGCCCCGACGTCGTGATGTCCTCGGTGACGGCCCCGCTGGAAAGGCAACTCGGGCAGATCCCCGGGCTGAAGCAGATGTCGTCGACGAGCTCCGCCGGCGCCTCGGTCATCACCCTCCAGTTCAGCCTGAACCTGAGCCTGGATGTGGCCGAACAGCAGGTGCAGGAGGCCATCTACTCGGCGGGCAACGTCCTCCCCTCCGACCTGCCCGCCCCCCCCGTGTACGCCAAGGTGAACCCTGCGGACGCCCCCGTGCTCTCGCTCGCGCTGACCTCCAAGAAACTCCCCCTGACGGAGGTCGAGGACCTCGCGGACACCCGGCTCGCCGGGAAGATTTCACAGCTGCCGGGGGTCGGCGTCGTCACCATCGGAGGGGGCCAGCGCCAGTCCGTGCGGATCCAGGTCAACCCCCTTGCGCTCGCCGCCTACGGCCTGAACATCGACGACCTCAGGACCACGATCAGCAACGGAAACTCCAACAGCGCCAAGGGCAACTTCGACGGCCCATCGCGCTCCTATGCGATCGACGCGAACGACCAGCTCAAGTCCTCCCGGGAGTACATGAGCCTGATTGTCGCCTACAGGAAGGGGGCCCCGGTCCGGCTTTCCGACGTCGCCACCTCGGCCAGCGCGCCCGAGAACACGAAGCTGGGCGCGTGGGTCGACACCACGCCGGCCATCATCCTCAACATCCAGCGCCAGCCGGGCGCAAACGTCATCGACGTCGTCGATGGAGTCCGGGCGCTGCTGCCGGCGCTCGAGGCCTCGCTTCCGCCCGGTGCGATCGACGTGGCCGTGCTCACGGACCGCACGACCACGATCCGCGCATCGATTCGCGACGTGGCGCTCGAGCTCATCCTCGCGGTGATCCTGGTGATCCTGGTGATCTTCGTCTTCCTGCGGAACCTGCCGGCGACCCTCATCCCGAGCCTGTCGGTGCCGCTGTCCCTCGTCGGGACGTTCGCGGTCATGTACCTGCTTGGCTTCAGCCTGAACAACCTCTCGCTCATGTCGCTGACGATCGCGGCGGGCTTCGTCGTCGACGACGCCATCGTCATGATCGAGAACATAGCCCGCTACGTCGAGAAGGGCGACTCCCCCATGCAGGCGGCGCTCAAGGGCTCCCAGCAGATCGGCTTCACGATCATTTCGCTCACCGTCTCACTGATCGCGGTCCTGATCCCGCTGCTCTTCATGCCCGACGTCGTGGGCCGGCTCTTCCGGGAGTTCGCCGTCACGCTCGCCGTGACGATCCTGATCTCCGCCGTGGTTTCTCTCACCCTGGTGCCGATGATGTGCGCGCGCCTCGTCCGGCACAGGCCGGTGTCGTCCGAACCCCTGTGGAGCCAGAAGGCCGGGGCGTGGTTTGAGGCCCTCATCGCGTTCTACTCACGCCGCCTGCGCTGGGTGCTCGACCACCAGCGGCTCACCCTCTGGGTCGCCTTCGGTACGCTCGCCCTCACCGCCATGCTGTACCTCGTCATCCCGAAGGGCTTCTTCCCCCCGCAGGACACGGGGCTCGTCCAGGTGATCACCGAGGGCACGCAGTCCGTTTCCTACCTCGCCATGGCGGAGCGGCAGGAGGCGCTTGCGGCGGCCATCCTCAAGGATCCCGACGTGCAGAGCCTGTCCTCCTTCGTCGGCGTCGACGGGACCAACGTGACGCTCAACACGGGCAGGATGCTGGTCAACCTCCTGCCCAGGAGCCGCCGTTCCAACACGGCGTCCCGGGTGATCACAAACCTGCAGCGGGAGACGCAGGGCGTCCCCGGCATCTCCGCATTCTTCCAGCCCGTCCAGGACCTGACCATCGACGACCGCGTCGCCCGCACGCAGTACCAGTTCGTGCTCGAAAGCGCCAACCCCGACGAACTCGTCAAGTGGACCTCCACCCTCGCGGACAGGCTCTCGCAGCTGCCCCAGCTCACGGAAGTGGCGACCGACCTGGCCCAGAGGGGCCTCGCCGCCTACCTTACCGTGGACCGCGATACCGCGGCGCGGTTCGGGATCACGGCCGCCACGATCGACAATGCCCTCTACGACGCATTCGGCCAGCGGATCGTCTCGACGATCTTCACCCAGTCGAACCAGTACCGCGTGATCATGGAGGCGAACCCAGCCCTGCAGAAGTCGCCGGAATCCCTCTACCAGATCTATGTCCCGTCGGCCGCTGGCACCCAGGTGCCCCTCTCCGCCATCGCCAGGGTCGAGGTGAGGGAAGAGCCGCTGCTCATCAACCACCTCGGCCAGTTCCCGGCCAACACCATCTCGTTCAACGTGCCGCCCGGCGGCTCGCTGGGCGACGCGGTCAAGGCGGTCCGGCTGGCCGAGAAACAGATGGGGATGCCCGACAGCATCGTCACGAGCTTCCAGGGCGCGGCGGCGGCCTTCGAGTCGTCCCTCTCCAACGAGCTGTACCTGCTCCTCGCGGCGGTCCTGACGATGTACATCATCCTGGGGGTCCTCTACGAGAGCTTCATCCACCCGATCACGATCCTGTCGACGCTGCCCTCCGCCGGGATCGGGGCGCTGCTGGCCCTGATGCTCGTCGGCGGCGACCTCGACGTCATCGGCATCATCGGGATCATCCTGCTGATCGGCATCGTCAAGAAGAACGCCATCATGATGATCGACTTCGCGCTCGCCGCCGAGCGGAACGAGGGCCTTGCGCCCCGCGAGGCCATCTACCAGGCGTGCCTGCTCCGGTTCCGGCCCATCCTGATGACGACGATGGCCGCGCTCCTGGGCGCGGTGCCGCTGATGATCGGGTCGGGCACGGGTTCCGAGCTGCGGACGCCGCTCGGGCTCACGATCGTCGGCGGGCTGATCGTGAGCCAGGTTCTGACCCTGTTCACGACCCCGGTGATCTACCTTGCCTTTGACAGGCTGGCCGCCCGGCTGCGCGAGCGGGCTGCGGCCGCGGTCCGGTCCGGGGAAACCGTCGCATGAACATCTCCGCGCCGTTCATCCGCAGGCCGGTCGCCACGGCCCTGATCACGGCGGGGATCGCGCTCGCCGGCGCCGCCGCGTACTTCCAGCTGCCGGTCTCCCCCGTTCCGAAGGTCGACATTCCCACCATCAACGTCTCCGCCTCGATGGCCGGGGCGAGCCCGGAGACCATGGCGAGCACGGTGGCGACCCCGCTCGAGAGGCACCTGGGCGCAATCCCCGACGTCACCGAGATGACGTCCCGAAGCCAGACCCAGAGCACCAACATCACCCTGCAGTTCGGCCTGAACCGCGATATCGACGGCGCCGCGCGCGACGTCCAGGCCGCGATCAGCGCCGCCCGGGCGGACCTGCCGGCCGCCCTGCGCAGCCCGCCCTCCTACCACAAGAGCAATCCGTCCGAGGCCCCGATCCTGGTCCTCGTCCTCACGTCCCCCACGCTGACCTCGGGCCAGCTCTACAAGGACGCCTCCAACGTTCTCCAGCAGGCGCTCTCCCAGGTGCCGGGCGTGGGGGAGGTCGACATCTGGGGCGGCTCGCTCCCCGCCGTCCGGGTGGAGCTCAACCCGACGGCGCTGTTCAAGTACGGGATCGGGCTGGAGGACGTCCGGGCGGCCCTCTCCGCGGCCAATGCCAACAGCCCGAAGGGCGCGATCGAGATGGGAGCCACGCGCTGGCAGATCTACAGCAACGACCAGGCTCACACCGCCGCCGAGTACCGGCCCCTGATCATCGCGTATCGGAACAGGGCTCCCGTCCGCCTTTCGGACGTGGCGGACGTGCAGGATTCGGTCGAATCCGTGCGCAACCTCGGCCTGTCCCTGGGGCGCCGCGCCGTGATCGTGCAGATCATCAAGCAGCCGGGGGCCAATATCATCGACACCGTGGACCGGGTGAAGGCCCTCCTGCCGCACCTGCAGGCCTCCATTTCCGGGGCGGCCCACATCGACGTGGCGGTCGACCGCAGCACCACGATCCGCGTGTCGCTGCGGGACATCGAGATTTCCCTGCTGATCTCGATCGTGCTGGTCGTGCTCGTGGTCCGCGTGTTCCTGCGGGACGGTCGGGCGACCCTGATCCCGGCCGTGGCGGTGCCTGTTTCGCTCATCGGCACGTTCGGGGCGATGTACTTTCTGGGGTACAGCCTGGACAACTTCTCCCTGATGGCCCTGACGATTGCCACGGGCTTCGTGGTCGACGACGCCATCGTGGTGATGGAAAACATCGTGCGCCACATGGAGGCGGGCGTCCCGCGCCTCGAGGCCGCCCTGCTGGGGGTCCGGGAGGTGGGGTTCACGGTGCTTTCGATGAGCCTTTCGCTGATCGCGGTCTTCCTTCCCATCCTGCTCATGGGAGGCGTGGTGGGGCTCCTGTTCAGGGAGTTCGCCGTGACGCTCTCCGTGGCGATCCTCATCTCCATGGTCATCTCGCTCACGACCACCCCGGTGATGTGCTCGAAGCTGCTGAGTGTGAAGGTAGACCGCAGGCACGGCAGGATCCAGCGGCTGGTGGACGCCATCTTCAATGACCTGCTGAAGGGCTACGAGCGCTCCCTCGCCTGGGTTCTTTGCCACGGCCGCCTGACGATGCTGGTGCTCGGCTGCACCGTCGCCATGAACGTCTGGCTGTATCAGGTCATTCCCAAGGGCTTCATCCCCGACCAGGACACGGGGCGGCTCATGGCCTTCATCCAGGCCGACCAAAGCATCTCCTTCCAGCTCATGTCGAAGAAGCTCAAGAGCTTCATCGATATCGTGCAGGCCGACCCCGCGGTCCAGACCGTCGTCGGATTCACCGGCGGAGGCGGGACAAATTCCGGGCAGCTGTTCGTGGACCTCAAGCCGCTTGGCGAGAGAAAGGACAAGGTCCAGAGCATCATGGCCCGACTGCGCCCAAAGCTCGCGCGGGTGCCGGGCGCCACGTGTTTCATGTTCAATCCGCCGGATATCCGCACCGGAGGGCGCCAGAGCGTTTCCCTGTACCAGTACACGCTCTTCGCCGACGACATCCAGGAACTGAGGACGTGGACGGTGAAGCTGGAGGATGCCCTGAAGACGGAACCCGCGCTGGTCGACCTGTATTCCGACCAGGACGACAACAAGGGCCTCCAGGCGAGCCTGAAGATCGACCGCGACACGGCGTCGAGGCTCGGCCTCACCGCCAGCCAGATCGACAGCGCCCTCTACGATGCGTTCGGCGAGCGTCAGGTCTCGACGATCTATGACTCCCTCAACCAGTACCACGTGATCATGGTGGCGGGCCGCAAGTACTGGCAGGATCCCCACACCCTCGACAGCATCTACATTAGCACCTCGGGGGGAGCCGTGACCGGTACCCAGTCGACGAACGCGGTGGCGGGGACGGTCAGGGTCGGTTCGGCGTCCGTCGCCTCATCCGTGGCCTCCGACGCAGCGCGGAACGCCGCCCTGAACTCCATTGCGACGGTCGGCCACGGCTCGGCCTCGACCGGCCAGGCGGTGAGCACGGCCGCCGAAAGGATGATCCCGTTGTCGGCCTTCACGAAGTTCACGACGACGACCACCTCGCTCGCGGTGAACCACCAGGGCCAGTCGGTCGCCGGGACCATCTCGTTCAACCTCGCCCCCGACGCTTCGCTCAGCGACGCCACGGCCGCGTTCAGCCGCCAGACTGCGCTGATCCACCTTCCCTCGTCCATACGCGGCAGCTTCCAAGGCACGGCCGGGACGGCCCAGCAGTCGAGCAGCGCCCAGCTGGTCCTGATCCTGGCCGCGGTCGTCGCAATCTATGTGGTGCTGGGAGTGCTGTACGAAAGCTACGCGCACCCCCTGACGATCCTGTCGACCCTGCCCTCCGCGACCGTGGGAGCCCTGCTGGCGCTGATGCTGTTCAACGTCGAACTCAGCGTGATCGCGCTGATCGGCCTTTTCCTGCTGATTGGAATCGTGAAGAAGAACGCCATCATGATGATCGACTTTGCGATCGCGGCGGAGCGCAACGAGGGTCTGAGCCCGCGCGATGCCATCTTCAAGGCGTGCATGCTGCGCTTCAGGCCGATCCTGATGACGACGCTCGCCGCCCTCCTGGGCGCCGTCCCCCTCGCGATCGGTTTCGGGGAGGGGTCGGAACTGCGGCGCCCGCTTGGCATCTCGGTCGTGGGCGGGCTGATCGTGAGCCAGCTCCTCACGCTCTTCACGACGCCGGTCGTCTACCTCTACATCGACCGCGCCCGAATCCGGCTTTCCCGGCGGCGGCCGGCGCCCGCGAAGGCCGGGCCCGGTGCGGATGCCGTCCTCGAACCCATATGAACCATCGCCGCACGTGTCACACCGTCCTCGCCGCGGCGCTTGTCCTGGCCGGCGGCTGCACGCTTGGGCCCGACTACAGGCGCCCCGATGCCCCCGTTCCCACGGCTTTCAAGGAGGCCGCGGGCTGGAAGCCGGCGGCCCCGGGGGACGCATCGCCGCGCGGCCCGTGGTGGGAGGCCTTCGGCGACCCCGTCCTCAATGAACTCGAGGGCAGGGTCGCGGCCTCGAACTTCACCCTGCAGCAGGCCGCGGCCAATTATGAGGAGGCGCGGCAGGTCGCCCGGGCCGACCGGACCGCCCTTCTGCCTTCCGTGTCGGCCGTCGGTACGGCGGACCGGAACTACTCGGCGCGGGCGCAAGCCGGCAGCAAGGCCGGCGCCTACTCTTCCTTCGGGGCCGACCTGCAGGCGTCCTGGGAGCCGGACTTCTGGGGGCGCGCAAGGCGCACCACCGAGGCCGCCACCGCCACGGCCCAGGCGAGCGCGGCGGACCTGGCCTCGGCAAGGCTTTCCACGGAGGCTGCGCTCGCGGAGGACTACATCGGCCTGCGCATTCTCGACGAGAAAAAGCGGCTCCTCGAAAACGCTATCGGGGCCTACGCCCGGACCCTCCAGATCTCGAAGAACAAGTACGCGGTCGGTGTCGCCGCGCGCAGCGATGTCCTGTTTGCCGAGACCGAGCTCGACAGCACCCGGGTCCAGGCCCTCGACGTCGCCATCCAGCGCTCCCAGTACGAGCACGCCATCGCCGTGCTGACGGGCCGGCCCCCGCTGGAGCTTTCCATAGCCCCGGGCGGGGTCGCCGGCATTTCCGTGCCCGCGATTCCCCCGGCCGTGCCGTCCACCCTGCTGGAGCGCCGCCCGGACATCTCCGCGGCGGAGCGCGCCATGGCTGCGGCGAACGCGAACATCGGCGTGCAGACCGCGGGCTGGTTCCCCAACCTCACCCTGTCAGGGGCCGCGGGCTTCGCTGGATCGCCCGCAAGCGAACTCTTCACGGCGCCCAACCGCATCTGGTCGCTCGGGTCCCAGCTGGGCATGAATCTTTTCGACGCGGGGCAGCAGGGCGACCTCGTCAAGGAGGCGCGGGCGTCCTACGAGGCAAGCGTGGCCAACTACCGCTCCACGGTGCTGGGCGCGATCCAGCAGGTGGAGGATGACCTTGTCTCCCTGCGGGTGCTTGGACAGGAGGTCCAGATCCAGGATTCCGCGGTCTCGGAGGCGGCCCAGGCCACCAAGATCACCCTCAATGAGTACGTGGCCGGCACGGTCGACTTCACGACCGTGACGACCGCCCAGGTGACGGAGCTGAACAGCCGGGAGACGGCGCTCGCGATCCTTCAGAGCAGGCTCAATTCCAGCGTCGCCCTCGTCGGGGCCCTCGGCGGCGGATGGAGCACCGCCGACCTTCCCTCCTCGCACCAGGTTGTTGGAAGCAGTTCGGCCGGCATTCCGAGGTAGGGACGGGCGGCCCGCCCGTCCGG
>CAZGOX010000004.1:0-32516 GCA_964527955.1 uncultured Opitutaceae bacterium
CAGTAGTTCATCCGCGCGCGCATGAGGGAGTCCATGATCACCGGGTCGTCGCTCAACCAGACCAGAGGCTCGGACCGCGTGTAGAGGGAGTTGAAGTACGGCCCCCCGATGAACTGGTAGATCTGCAGGCTCGCGATCGTGCAGATCCATGTCTGCCGCAACTCCGGGATCGCGCTCATCTCGGCGACGGCCGCCGGGGCGTTCGCCGGGGACCGGAAGAACCGCGCGGTGTTCGACGCGTTCCAGAGCGTCGCGTTCACGAGGGCCCCGTTGACGCCGAGCACGGGGTGGTCCGTGTACATCGGGAGGTTGATCCAGAAATCCGCGTCCAGGAAGAGCGGGGTCGCGAGGAAGCTTTTGCGGTCCTCATCCTTGGTCGAGGTGTTGGGGACCCCGCTCGTCTGCTGCGCGGCAAACACGGGGTCAAATCGCTCGGGCAGGGGGCTCTCGTAGAACCACACCGGGTCGTAGTACCGGCGGGACTCGAGCACGTACACCTGGTTCGACTTGAAGGGCGTGTCCCCCGTCACCAGCGACGGCAGGTACCCGGTCATGCGCAGCCGGAGCTGGTTGAGTCCGACCAGGAAAAGGTTCTTGTCCTGGAACCCCCGTCGCTCGAGGGCGTTCATGACCCCCCGCACCAGCGGGATCGGGGTCTCCAGGCCGGGCCCCGAATCCGAGTAGATCTTGAGGCCCACCTTCTTCTTGAGGCCGGGCTCGAGGGGATGGTGGAGCGCCTTCTCATAGGCGGCGATAAGCCGCTCCACAGCGGCGTCGTAGTCCGCCTGGTCAAAGCTGGGCAGCCTTGCCTGCCACACCACGGCCTTGGGCGCCTTGGACGGCAGAGGCGTGGCCGGCGCCTCGACGGTGTCCAGGGCGCCCGCGCGCACGGCTGCAAGCGCAAGGAGCGCACCACCAAGGCCAAGGGTTCGAAGTCGGGTCATGGGAAGGATGTGTCGCCGGGAAACCGATAAAGTTTCCTGAAATCGGTCCGGCTGCATTTGAAACCCGCCGAACTTGACAGGGGGCCGAACCGGTTGAAAGTGCATTCTTTCTGCTGCCGCGCCTGGCTCCATGCCCGTAATCAAACCCACCTGCGTCCGCGACCTCAAGCTGCGGGTAAGCGTCGCCGACGTCGTTTCCCGCGTGGTCGCCCTCCGCAAGTCCGGCTCGCGCCTGAAGGGCCTCTGCCCGTTCCACAGCGAGAAAACCCCTTCCTTCCATGTGGACCCCACCAAGGGTTTCTACAAGTGCTTCGGGTGCGGCAAGGCCGGGGATGTCATCACGTTCGTGCGCGACACGGAACAACTCTCCTTCACGGAGGCGGTCGAGGCCCTCGGCCAGCGCTTCGGGATCCCGATCGAGTACGAGGCCGGCGCGGGGCCCACCCAGGAGCAGCGCTCGCTGCGCCAGGAGATCTTCGACATCCACGAGCAGGCGGCGGACCACTTTTTCAACACCTTCACGGCGAAGGGAGCCACGGGCGATTTCATGAGGTCGTACTGGACCGAGCAACGCCGGTTCCCCCTGGAGCTCGCCCACGAGTTCAAGGTCGGGGCCGCCGGCCCGGACGACTCCGGGCTTGCTGCGCGCCTGCTGAAGCTCCGGTACTCGGAAGCGGCCCTGCGCCAGTCCGGGTTGTTCTTCACGCGGGAGGGCTCCGTGCTTTCCCAGGGGTCGCTGAGGTCCCGCTTCCGGGGGCGCCTGATGATCCCGATCCGCGACCACCAGGGGCGGATCGTGGCGTTCACGGCCCGCCAGACCGACATCACCCCCCAGGACGACCCCGCCCGGGAGGCGAAGTACGTGAACTCGCCCGAGACGCCGATCTTCACCAAGGGGAATCTCCTGTTCAACCTGGACCGCGCCCGCACCGCCGTCGGCGACGGACACCCCTTCGTGCTCGTGGAGGGCCAGCTCGATGCCCTGCGCTGCTGGCAGGTGGGCCTCCGGACCGCGCTCGCGCCCCAGGGAACTGCCATCACCGAGACCCAACTCTCGCTCATGGCCAGGTACCATACGCAGGTGGAGTGCTTCTTCGACAGCGACATCGCCGGCCAGAAGGCGGCTCTTCGGCTGCTTCCCATGGCCCTCCGGGCCGGCCTGGAGGTGCGCTTCCTCACGCTTGACGGCGCCGGCAAGGTCGACCCGGACCTGCTCTTCCTCGAGAAGGGGCTGGCAGCCTACGAGGAGGTGCGTCGGGGATCTCTGAGCGCAATGGCCTTCGCATGCCGGGCCGCGCTGCCGCTGCCCGGCGACGCCTCGCCCGAGGGGAAGAGCCGGGCGGCCCAGGCTGTGATCGAGATCGTCGCCTCCGCCCAGACCGAGGTCACGAGGTCCGAGTTTCTCGCTGAGGCGGCCCGGCATCTCAGGCTGCCCCAATCGGCCCTGGAGAAGGACTACCGGGGGTTCATGGCCCGCCAGGCCCGCCGCGGCGCCGTCGACCGGCAGGATGCGCCGCGGCCCCAGGGGGGAGGTTGGGAGGGCGACCACACAGACTCCGACCTCGAGTCCCCCAAGAGCTCCGAGCGGGACCTGCTTCTCATCTGCCTCCACTACGAGTTCCTTGGCAAGCCCCTGAGCGCAGTCCTGCCGAACGAATGGATCGACACGGGCCAGACTGCAGGGGTTCTTCTCAACCGTGTCCTGGGTGAGTTCGAGCACGACACATGGGCCGGGCGCGACCACCTGGACGGGCTGCTCGAGACCGCCGAGGAGAAGGCCCTCGCGGCCTCGCTCCTCTTCGACAGCCCCGGGATCGACGATCCCCTCAAGGTGGCCCAGGAGGGGCTCAGGCGGCTTCGCGCGCGCGCGTTGGAGCCGCGCCTCCGCCAATTAGAACTTGCCTTGGCCACTGCGGGGGTCGACAGTAAGGTCGACCCAATTTCACTCTTGAAAGAGCAATCCGAGTTGCGCCGCCAGCTGCAGCAGCCGCTGGTTCTCGCGATCCCGGCGTGATCTTTTTTCGCCCGTTTCCCCCTTCCAACCACACACTATGCCGCGCAAAGAAAAACCCGCCGTGACCCCCCAAGCCGAGGCCGTCGAGGCAGTCCTCGCCCGAAACGGGCGCACGGACGCGCCGGAAGGAGCCGCGGCGGGCGGAATCAACGAGAAGATCCGCCAGCTGATCCGACTTTCCAAGGAGCAGGGCTACCTGACCTTCGACGACATCAACGAGGCGCTGCCCGAGTCCGTCGAGAACCAGGAGGAAATCGACAACGTGCTGTCGATCCTGCAGAACCTCGAGATCGAGATCCTCGAGCCCGACCAGGTCGAGGACTACAAGCAGCGGCAGGAGGAGGCGGAGGAGGAGGAGTCGAGGTCGTCGCAGAACGACATCCTGGACGACCCGGTGCGGATGTACCTGAAGCAGATGGGGCAGGTCCCGCTGCTCACCCGCGAGCAGGAGGTAGAGATTTCCAAGCGGATTGAAAACGCCGAGCTGAAGGCGCAGGAGGCGCTCTTCCACGCCTCGGCCGTCGGCAAGTACATCGGCACGCTGGGTGCCAAGCTCCTCAACCGGGAGGAGCGCTTCGACCGCGTGGTGATCGACAAGAAGATCGAGAGCCGCGACGCGTATTTCAAGACGCTTCCCCGCCTGGTCGAAAGCACGCAGAAGGCGAACCTCTCGACGGCCGAGGCGTGGGACGCGTACGTGCGCTGCCGGTCGGAGCCGGAGCGCAAGAAGCTCCTCTCCCGCTTCAAGAAGCGGGAGACCGCCCTGCGCGCGTACTTCCCCAAGTTCTTCTTCAAGCTCAAGGTCTACGAGGAGTACCTTGAGCAGCTCAGGCCCGTCGTGGACACGATCGAGTCCCTCCAGAACCAGGTGGAGCGGGCGCGCCAGCCCAAGACCAAGAAGGACGCCGCAATCGACACCAAGGCGATCCAGGCCCGGTTCCGGCAGATCGAGATTTCCCAACGCATAGCCCCCGCCGCGCTGCTGGACATCCTGCGCCAGACCCGCATCCACGTCCGCGAGGCCCACCAGGCGAAGACGGAGATGGTCGAGGCGAACCTCCGCCTGGTGATCTCGATCGCCAAGAAGTACACGAACCGCGGCCTCTCCTTCCTCGACCTGATCCAGGAGGGCAACATGGGCCTGATGAAGGCCGTGGAGAAGTTCGAGTACCGCCGCGGCTACAAGTTCTCGACCTACGCGACCTGGTGGATCCGCCAGGCCATCACGCGCTCCATTGCCGACCAGGCGCGCACCATCCGCATCCCGGTGCACATGATCGAGACCCTCAACAAGGTCATGCAGGTGCAAAAGCAGCTGCTCCAGGAGTACGGCCACGAGCCGACCCCGGAGGAGGTGGCCGACGAGATGAACCTGCCCGTCGAGCGCGTCCAGCAGATCATGAAGATGGCGCAGCAGCCGATCTCCCTCCAGTCGCCCGTGGGCGACGGCGATGACACGAGCTTCGGCGACTTCATCGAGGACAAGTCCGCCGAGAATCCGTACGACATGACGGCCTACTCCCTCCTGAGGGAGAAGATCATCGATGTGCTCGACACGCTCACGGAGCGCGAGCGCCGGGTCCTCTCCCTTCGCTTCGGGCTGATCGACGGCTACAGCCGCACGCTCGAGGAGGTGGGCAAGCAGTTCAAGGTGACGCGCGAGCGCATACGCCAGATTGAGGCGAAGGCCCTGCGCAAGATGCGACACCCGACACGCATCCGCCAGCTGCACGGCTTCTTCAACGCGGAGCAGGTCGACAACGTGCAGAACCTCCTCAAGCTGGTGACCGCCGCGAGGATGCCGGGACGCCCGATGCCGAGACTCTGACGGGCTGCTAACAAACTGACTGCAAACGGGCTGCCGCGCTTTCCGCTTTACATGGCGGAGCGCCGGCCTACCGTCCTTCCATGGCTATCCCATCCGCAATTTTTGCCGGGATCTTAGGCGGCCAGGAGCTGTGGCTCATCCTGGTGATCGTCCTCCTCCTGTTCGGCGGCTCGAAGCTGCCCTCGCTGGCCCGGGGACTGGGCCAGTCGATCAAGGAGTTCAAGAAGGCCAGCAATCCCGACGAGCCGGACACGAAGGCCGGCGAGCCCAAGAAGACCGAAACGCCTCCCCCGACGCCGGGCCCGAATTGAGCATGGCCAATCTTTTCGGTTACTTTTCCAACGACATCGGTATCGACCTCGGCACCGCCAACACGCTCGTCTACGTGAAGGACAAGGGCATCGTGCTGCGCGAGCCCTCCGTGGTCGCCCTGGACACCGCCACCAGGAAGGTCCGTGCCGTGGGCGACGATGCCAAGCGGATGCTCGGCCGGACGCCGGGAAACATCACCGCCATCCGCCCGATGAAGGACGGCGTGATCGCGGACTTTGACGTGACCGAGGCGATGCTGCGCTACTTCATCCAAAAGGCCAGCCAGAGCTTCCGGGCCCCCCCGCGGGTGGTGATCGCCGTCCCCTCGGGCATCACCGCCGTCGAGAAACGCGCCGTCATGGATTCCGCGACCCACGCCGGCGCCCGCAAGGTGATCACCATCCCGGAGCCGATGGCGGCAGCCATCGGCGTCGGCCTCCCGATTGACGAGCCGACGGCAAACATGATCGTCGACATCGGCGGCTGCACGACGGAGATCGCGGTCATCTCCCTGAACGGGATCGTGTTTTCCAAGTCCATCCGGGTCGCCGGGGATGAGCTGGACGGCGCGATCATCAATTACATGAAGCGGGCCTACAACCTGCTGATCGGCGAGCGCACGGCGGAGGAAATCAAGATCCGCGTCGGCTCCGCCTATCCCCTCGACGAGGAGCTCACGATGGAGGTCAAGGGCCGCGACTCGGTCGCAGGCCTCCCCAAGACGATCCACATCATGTCCCAGGAGATCCGCGAGGCCCTGAGCGACACCGTCGCCGTCCTGGTCGACGCCGTGCGCACGACCCTTGAGCGCTGCCCTCCGGAGCTGTCTTCCGACCTCGTCGACCGCGGCTTCGTACTGGCGGGCGGCGGATCCCTCCTGCGCGGCATTGACCGCCTCCTGAGCGAAAAGACGGGGCTGCCCGTCACGGTCGCCGACGATCCCCTTTCCGCCGTCGCCAACGGGACCGGAGCCGTGCTCAACGACCTGTCCTGGTTGATGCAGAACGTGTAGCGCAATGCAGGCCACGGGCGGTGGCTTCGCCGGCCATCGTGGCTTCCAAAAGCCTGCCAGAACATGCCTGCAAAGCGCTTCGACCAGGCCCGGCCCTTCGCCACGCTGGCCATCGTGGGCATCGCCTGGCTGGTGCTGCCGGTGGTGCTGAAGACCCTGGCGCGGGCGAGCTTCTTTGAGCTCACGGCACCCATCACGGTCGCCGCCTCGCACGTCCGCGACCTGCAGGAGTTCTGGTCGCTGCGCGCCCATTCAAACCGGGAGCTCATCGAGGCGGGCCGGGACCTGGCGCGGGTGAATGCCTCGTACGAGCTCGCAATCGGGCAGAACGCCGACCTCCGCACGGAGGTCGGCCAGCTCGAGACGGAGAGCCGCGTGCCGCCGCGGCCGGGCTACCGCCTTGAGCCGGCCCGCGTGGCCCTTCGGGATTT
Source organism: uncultured Opitutaceae bacterium (assembly GCA_964527955.1). Classification (GTDB taxonomy): domain Bacteria; phylum Verrucomicrobiota; class Verrucomicrobiia; order Opitutales; family Opitutaceae; genus Palsa-1447. Next base: position 6,542 of record CAZGOX010000004.1, read on the forward strand.
TTCGGGCTGGTGGCAGTCCATGGTCATCCGGAAGGGACGCAATTACGGGATCACGGTCGACGCCCCGGTCGTCTTCACCGGGGGCGTCGTGGGGCGTGTATCCAAGGTGGGGGCCTACACCTCCGTGGTCGAGCTGATCAGCAACCCCGGGGTCCGCATTGCAGCGGTCATCGAGGGAGACACCCGCCCGATCAGCTTTAGGGGGGGCATCAACCCCACCTTTGGGCCCGCAGAGGGGGTGATCGAATTTGTGCCTCTCGACATCTTTGCGAGGCCTGGCGCCACGCGGCGCCTCGTGACGTGCGGGCTGGGCGGAGTTTTTCCCCCGGGCCTGACCCTGGGCCAGGTGGTGGGCGTGGACGCCAGCACCGACGGCCTCTTCAAGACCGGCCATGTCGCGCTCGATCCGCGGCTTTCCGAGCTCACCGAGGTGACCGTGCTGGTCCCCGTGCCGGGCCAGCAGCCATGAGACGCTTCCTGGCAGTCCTTCCCTCGATCCTTCTCCTCTGGGCCCTGGTCGCCCAGGTGAACCACGAGCTCGCGCCGGCGCATGCGACCCTGTTCGTCGGGGGGCTTTTTGTGACCTACACGGCGCTCACCTTCCCGCTCGGCACAGGCCTCGCCGCGTCGTTCGTGGCCGGCCTTCTCCTGGACGCGAACGCCCCGGTCGCCTTCGGCACCCACGCCCTCCTGTTCGCCGCCGCCCACGCCCTGCTCCACGACCTGAGGGACCGCCTGCCCCGGGACGACACGGTCGGCCGCGTGGTCATCGCCCTCCTCGCAAATTTCGGCCTTTTCCTGGCGCTGTCTTTCCTCGAGGTGCCTCGGTCGCCCATGGCGTCCGGTGCCTGGCCCAGGCTCTTCGCCGACCTTCTTTGCTCCCAGGTCGCGCTGGCCCTGGCTGGGCCGTGGTTCTTCTCGCTCCAGCATCGGACCCTGATCCTGGCCGGCGCGGAGCCGGAGACCCTGGACTAGCCGGGTGCACGAAAGCCACGATGAGCGAGGATCCGAACCATCCGTCCGGCCGCCCCGGGAGCCTCGTCGAGTCGCGGGGAGGAAAGGATCCGCGCGTCACCTTCTTCCACGGCTTGATCGCGGCCCTGCTGCTCTACCTCGTGTGCGGGCTCGCCTACCAGCAGCTCTTCAATGCGCAGACCCACCACGCCACCGAGCGCCACCAGGACCAGAGGAGGGTGGTCACTCCGGGGCCGCGCGGCAACATCTACGACCGGCACGGCCGCCTGCTCGTCTCAAACCGGCCGCGGTTCGCCGTGGTTCTTTACCTTGATGAGCTGGCCGACGAGTTCCGCCGCGAATACATCCGGGTCCGCAACAACTACCGCGAGACCGGCGACAGGGACCTTCCCACCTCGGCGCAGATGGAGCAGATCGCGCGCGTGAGCGTGGTCCAGGGCTACCTTGACCAGGTGAACGCCATTCTCGGGGCGGACAACAAGGTGAGCGCGTCCTCGCTGCGAAGCCACTTCGCCCATCAGCTTCTCCTCCCCTACCCGCTGCTGGACGACCTGTCGGCTGAGGATTTTGCGAAGCTTGTCGAGCGCCTGCCCGTGCGCTCTCCCCTCGAGGTGACCTACACCAACGCCCGCTACTACCCTTACGGGGCGGCCGCGGCGCACACCTTGGGCTTCGTCGGGCCCGATCAGGACGTCGATTCGGGGGCCCTTCCCGGGGCCGACCTGACCACCCTCAAGATGACAGGCATGATCGGCCGCGACGGGCTCGAGCGACGCTTCGACGACCGTCTCCAGGGCGATGCGGGGAGCACGATCTTCCGCGTCGACCCCTCGGGCTATGTCGTCCATCCGCCCCTGGAGAAGCGGCTCCCCGTGCAGGGCGGCAACCTCACGACAAGCCTCGACGTTGACCTGCAGGTGGCCGCCGAGCAGGCGCTGGGCGACTATACCGGCGCCGCTGTGGCGCTCGACCCAAACACCGGCGAGGTTCTTGTCCTCGCGAGCAAGCCTGACTACAACCTCAACGATTTTTCGCCCCACCCGAGCGCGGCGACCGTCGCCGACATCGAGAAGCGTGGCGCCTGGCTGAACCGGGCGGTGAACGGCCTGTACCCGCCGGGCTCGACCTTCAAGGTGATGACGACCGTGGCGGGCCTCCTCTCCGGCGCCATCGATTCCGAAACGTCGACCGCAACCTGCGAAGGATCGATGCTGATCGGGGGGCGCATCTTCCGGTGCGACAACGGAGACGGCCACCACGGGACCCTGGCCCTGAGGGGGGCTATTGCCGAAAGCTGCGACATCTTTTTCTGGACCTACGGGCTGAGGACCGGCGTGGATGCCATCGCCGCACAGGCCCGGCGGTTTCACCTGGACCGGCCAACCGGCATCGACCTGCCCGGCGAAACCCGGCACATGATCATTCCCGACAAGGACTGGAAGGAGCGCGTCCAGGTTGAGGGATGGTATCCCGGCGACACCGCCAACATGTCGATCGGCCAGGGCTTCATCCGGGTCACGCCCCTGCAGATGGCGTGCCTTGCGGCGTCCATTGCAAGGAACGAGACCAGCACCGTGCCGACGCTCCTCCACGACCCGGACCGGCCGCGGCAGCACAGCGAGCCGATCGGCCTCACGCCTTCGCAGCGGGCGGCGCTGGTCGAGGGCATGGTGGGCTGCATCGCGAGCCCGCTGGGCACGGCACACATCCTCACCACGGTTCCGGAGCTCGCCGTCCCGGGCGTGCGGATCGCAGGGAAGACCGGCACGGCCACGGTGGAACTGGGCGGCGGCAAGGGGTATGTCGACATCGCCTGGTTCATCTGCTTCGCCCCCGTCGAGAACCCGAGGATCGCCATCGCGATTGCGATCCAGGGAGAAACTCCCAACGAGACCTTCGGCGGCGGCAGGAACGCAGCCGGGATCGCGGCCGTCGTGCTCCAGAAGTTCTTCGGGAAGCAGCCAGGCCCCGAGCCGATCCCTTCCCTGTAGGTCAGCGAGCTTGCTCGCGCTCAGGGACGCGTGAGCACCTTGATCAGCGCGGAAAAATCCTCCTCGGCCATTCCCGCCTTGTCCGCCGCCGCAAGCCTCCCGCACAGCACCTCGAGCGACGGAAGCCCGCGTCCGGAGGGCATCGCCGACGCGAGGCGCATGTCCTTCAGCATGTGCTTCACCGAGAACTGGGGGGAATAGTCGCCGTCCCGCAGTTTCTGCTCCTTCAGTTTCACGAGGCCCGAGTAGCCGGCATTCTTCGCCAAGGCCTGGAAAAAATGCTCATCGGAAACGCCGGCCCGCCTCGCAAGCGTGAGGGCCTCGATCAGGCCCTCCATCTGGGCCGCGAGGTTGAGGTTCATCGCCAGCTTCAGCGCGGATGCCTGGGCGGTCGTTCCCACGAGCAGCCGGGTCGACGATACGAGCCCGAGGAGCGGGTCCAGCCAGGCGGCCAGCTCCGGATCCCCTCCCAGGTAGAACACCGTCTGCCTCTGCTCAGCGGCCGGCTTGCTTCCCGTGAACGGGGCCTCCAGGTAACGGGCCCCCCGGGCAGCCACCATGCGCTGAAACTCCTCGCTGCTCGCCGGATCGATCGTGCTGGATTGGACGACCACCCTGCCGGGAGACAGCTCCGGAAGCATCCTCTTCAAGATGTCGCGGACGGCCGGGGGGTCGGCCACGACAATCTGGATCACCTCGGCTGCGGCCGCCACCTCCGCGGGCCCGCCCTTCCAGCGCGGAAAGTCCGGCTTTGGCGTGCGATTCCAGGCCCCTGCGAGCGCGCCCGCCGCCTCGTAGTGCCGGGCCCAGGTTCCCCCTATGATTCCAAGTCCAATGACGCCGATTTTTTGCATGATGTCAGTCGCCTCCGAGTGTTTCCAGCATTCGTGAAAATAGCCCGTCCACCGTCCGCCGGTTCGCCTTCACCAAGTCCCTGAAGCGGTCGAAGTCAATGTCGGCGCCCTCGATCCCGTTCGCGAAGTTGTCGACGATCGCCAGGCTGTTGTAGCGAAGGCCGGTCTCCGCGCACAGGTCGGCCTCGCTCGCGGCCGTCATCCCGACCACGTCTCCCCAGTTCCGGATGACCGCGATCTCGGCCTTGGTCTCGAAGCGGGGCCCGCGGGTCTGGACGTACACCTTGCCCGTATGGACCGTGATCCCGGGGGCCAGGCCCGCAACGATCCTGGGGATGAGGTTGTTCGCGATTCCGGGGGTCCCGCCCTTGAGCTCCCCGTCAAAGAACGTCTCCGGGCCCTGCTGGAGGCTCACATAGTCCGAGCACGACACGATCGTCCCCGGCGGGAGCCCGGGCCTGAGCGAGCCCACGGAATTCACGGAGACGACGTCCCTGAATCCAAGGTCGGCCAGGGCCCGGATGTTGGCCCTGTGGTTGATGGAGTGCGGCGGCAGCGGGGCGCCATCGCCATGGCGGTTGACGAGCGCAAACTCACCCAGCGCTCGGTACGCCACGGACCCAAACGCGGTGTCCACGCTCCGCCGCTCCCAGGCTGAGAACATCGTGGAGTGGGCGATGCTTGTCCCGCTGATGAAGGCAACCTTCATGCTCCCACATAACGCAGCCGCTTCGCGCCTTGTCAAATCCCCGCCCCCAGTGCTAACTGTACCGCCGCGCATGCCTCTGCCCCCCACCCTGCCCGACCATCCCACGCACGTCGCCATCATCATGGACGGCAACGGCCGGTGGGCCAAGCAGCGGGGGCTGCCGAGGATCGAGGGCCACCGGCGCGGCGTCGACGCCGTGCGCAACATCATTTTCGGGGCCCGCGACCTCGGCCTTGGGATGCTCACCCTGTACGCCTTTTCCGTGGAGAACTGGAAGCGACCCAAGACGGAGATCAGCGGCCTCATGCACCTGCTCGAGTTCTTCCTCAAGAGGGAGCTGTCCACCTTTGTCCGCGAAAAGGTGAAGCTCAGGACGATCGGCCGGGTCCATGAGATGCCCGCGGGGGTCCAGAGGATCCTGCGCGACGCCGCGGAGGCCACGGCCTCGTTCAGCGGCTTCACCGTGGTGCTAGCCCTCAACTACGGCTCCCGCACGGAGGTCGCCGACGCGGCTGCGGCCTACGCGGCCGCCGTGGCCGATGGGAGGGAGAAACCCGGGCCGCCCGCCTGGGAGAACCTCAGCCGGTACCTCTACACCGAAGGCATGCCCGACCCCGACCTCGTGATCCGCACCTCGGGGGAGACGAGGATCAGCAACTTTCTCCTTCTCCAGGCCGCCTACGCCGAGTTCATCTTCAGCCCGGTCCTTTGGCCGGATTTCACAAAGGCCGACCTCAGCGCGGCCTTGGCCGAATACGCGCGCCGGGAGCGACGGTACGGGCTCACAAGCGAGCAGCTCAATCCCGGGAAACTCTAGTCGATGCCGAAGCGGATCCTCACCACCATCGTCCTTTGGGGCGCGATCTTCCTGGTCCTCCGCATTTTCGGATCCCCTGGTGCGGTTGCCGTCATCACCCTCCTCTCCGTCCTCACCCTGCGGGAGTTCTACCGGTTGAGCGCCGCCGCCGGCAGCACGCCGTTCTCAAACCTGGGGATGCTCTTCGGGGGCCTGATCACGGTGGCCCCCTGGCTCGAGGCGCGCTTCGGCGGCGCGGGGCATCACTTTGCGGCCCACAGCCTGCTCCCCCTGGCGACCGTGGTTTTTTCGGTCCGTATCCTGGGCGAGCGCAAGCCGGAGACACGGGTCCTCGCCCTCGGCACGACGCTCTTCGGGCTGGTCTACGTTTCCTTGCTTTTCCAATACCTCGTCCGCATTGCGACACCCCTGCCCGGGGATTCGGTCACGCCGGTCGGGCGCATGATCCTCTGCCTGTGGGTGGTTGCCGTCTGCAAGTTCTGCGACACCGGGGCGCTCCTCGCGGGCCTGGCCGCGGGCCGGACGCCGCTTGCGCCGGCGATCAGCCCCAAGAAGACCTGGGAGGGGGCCTTCGGCGGGGTTCTCCTCGCCATGCTGGTCGGAGCCTTTGGCGCCTGGCTTGGACAGCGATGGCTGCCTCCGAGCTTTGGTCCCATTCGCGCCGCCCTTATCGCCGCGCCGCTCGCCGTCACCGCCATCATCTCCGACCTTGTCGAGTCCATCCTCAAGCGTCAGGTGAACATCAAGGACTCCGGCGACGGGATCCCAGGCATCGGGGGCGTGTTCGACCTGACCGACAGCATCCTGCTCGCCGCTCCCGTCGCCTATTTCCTGCTGGGGTTCCGCTAACAGGGTGTTGAAGAACGTGCCGACCGCCGACCGCTCCCAGGCCAGGAAAAGGGTCGTGCTGCTCGGCGCGACAGGCTCGATCGGCGAGAGCGCGCTTCGGGTGATCGCCGCCCATCCGGACAGGCTCGAACTCGCCGCCGTGGCCGCCCGCTCGGACTGGAGGAAGCTCGCCTCCATAGCCCATCGCTTCGGAGTCCGGAACGCAGGCCTCTTCGACGAAGAATCCTTTCGTGCCGCGAGCGAATCCGGGGCCTTTCCGACCGGCACACGCCTCGTATGTGGCGAGGCGGGCCTGGCCGAGCTGGCAAGCCTCCCCGGGGCGGACGCGGTCCTCCTGGCCGTGGTCGGCACGGCGGGCCTCGCGCCCGCGATGGCCGCCCTCGCCTCCGGCAAGGACCTCGCCCTGGCCAGCAAGGAGGTGCTTGTGACCGCAGGCAAGTTCGTCATGGCCGCCGCCCGCTCCCACGGGGCAAGGATCCTGCCCGTGGACAGCGAGCACAATGCGGTCTTCCAGTGCCTCGCCGGCCGCTCCGCCAGCGGCGTCCGACGGGTGCTGCTCACCGCGAGCGGCGGCGCGTTCCGAGACTGGCCGGCGGAGCGCCTTGCCCGCGCCACGCCCGCGGACGCGCTGCGCCATCCGAACTGGGCGATGGGCCCCAAGATCACCGTGGACTCCGCGACCCTGGCCAACAAGGGGCTGGAGCTGATCGAGGCCCGGTGGCTCTTCGACCTGCGACCGGAGCAGTGCGCCGCCCTGCTGCATCCGCAAAGCATCGTCCACTGCATCGTCGAGTTTGCCGACGGAACCATGCTTGCGCAGCTGTGCCCACCGTCGATGACCTTCCCCATCCAGCATGCCCTGCTGCACCCGGAGCTGGCCCCGCCGGTGAATCCTCCGATCGACTTCACCCGCCTGGTCTCGCTGGAATTCAAGCCCGTGGACGAGGCCCGGTTCCCGATGCTTCGGCTCGCGCGGGAGGCGATGCATGCCTGCGGGGTCGCCCCCGCCGTCCTGAATGCGGCCAACGAGATCGCGGTGGCGGCCTTTCTCGGCGAAAGGATTCCATTTCTTGCGATTTCCGGCGTCGTGGAACAGACTCTCGCCCGATGCTCCAACTTCGAACCCTCCGATCTGCCCGCAGTCCTGGCGGCGGATGCCGAGGCCCGGCGGGTGGCCGCCGATGAGATCCTGAAGCTTGGCGCCAGGAGTTGAAACAACCATGCCCGCCGTTTTCTACCATTCCATCCTGAGCAACCTGTGGACCGCCATCCTGGTGGTCCTCGTGTTCGGGGGATCCATATTCGTGCATGAGTTGGGGCACTTCCTCGCGGCGCGCCGGCGCGGCGTCCTGGTCGAGCGTTTTTCCATCGGCCTCGGGCCTCCCATCTGGTCCCACCGGGGACGGGACGGCGTCGAGTACCGGATCTCCTGGATTCCCGTGGGCGGTTACGTGCTCCTGCCCCAGTTGGCCGACCTCGGCGCGATCGAGGGATCCAGCCAGGTCGATCCGTCCCGCCTCGCGCCGGTCAGTTACCTTTCAAAGCTGATCGTCTTCGTCGCCGGGGCGGCCTTCAACATCCTCTTTGCCTTCCTGGTCGCCTGCGTCATCTGGGTGGTCGGCCAGCCCGAGCCCGCAAACTCGGCCTCGACCCGGATCGGCTATGTGAGCCGCTCAATAGATCTACCCGGCGGAAGCCTGGCTCCCGGCCCCGCGGCCGCCGCGGGCGTGCTGCCCGGCGACATCATCCGGTCGGTGGACGGCCAGTCCGTGTCGGCATGGAGCGACGTCCAGGCCCTGATCCAGCTCAGTTCGGGCCGCACGGCCGCAGGGGCGCCCAGGATATCGCTGGGGCTGGAGCGCGGTGGGCGGATGGTTGCGCTGACGGTCTATCCCCGGCTCGCCGGCGAGGAAGGAACGAGGCTCATAGGAATCGCTCCCGGCACAGACCTGATCGTTTCGGACATCGCGGCGGGATCCCAGGCCGCTGCCACGGGGCTTAGGCCAGGGGACCGGATCCTCGCGCTCGACGGCCGGCCCATGCTGAGCGTGGAAAGCCTCCTCGACAGCCTGGACTCGGCCCGTGCCTCGCCGACCCCGGTCACCGTCCGCCGCAACGGCGGTGAGGTGACCCTCCGGATCCCTCCCCACCCCGCCGCGAAGCCGGGCGCCGACTTCGGCATGGAATTCACGATCGCCTTCCACACCGCCCACCCCTCGCCGTTTGCCCAGCTCGGGGAGCAGTTCACGATGATCTTTCGAACCTTGGGAAGCCTGGTCAACCCCCACTCTGACACGGGGCTGTCGAAGCTCAGCGGCGCCGTGGGGATCGTACATTACATCCACGACGCGGCCCAGGTCGGCCTTCCCCTCGTGATGATGCTCACCGTGCTCCTGAACGTGAACCTGGCGGTGCTGAACCTGCTGCCGATTCCCGTGCTCGACGGCGGCCAGATCCTGTTTGCGACCGTGGCGCGGCTGAGAGGCCGGGCCCTTCCTGCAAATTTTATCATCACCACCCAGAGCGTCTTCGTCGTGTTGATCCTGGGCATGATGGTCTACGTGAGCGTCTTCGACGTTCGGCGCTGGGTTCGCGATGCCGCCATAGAGCGGGTCGCAGGCGAGAAGTGACGACGCCCCCATTGCCTTACTGCGGGTCCCGCTTCCAGACCGTGCGTCGCCGCACGGTCGAGGTCCCGGTCGGCTCGGTCGGCGTGGGAGGGGCCAATCCCATCCGTCTGCAGTCGATGACCACGAGCGACACCCAGGACGTCGCGGCGACGGTCCGTCAGTCGGTGGCCCTGGCCGAGGTGGGGTGCGAGATCGTGCGGATCACCGCCCCCAATGTGCAGGCGGCGCGCTGCCTGCGCGAAATCCGCGAAAAATTCTCAGCGGCAGGATTCGGCTCGATTCCGCTGGTGGCGGACATCCATTTCCTGCCCTCGGCCGCCATGGAGGCCGTGGAACACGTGGAAAAGATCCGCATCAACCCCGGCAACTACGCCGACAAGAAGCGGTTTGCGGTGCGCGAGTACAGCGACGCGGACTACAACCTGGAGCTCCAACGCCTCCATGATGCGTTTTCGCCGCTGGTCCGCCGCTGCCGCGAACTCGGCAGGGCGATGCGCATCGGCACGAACCACGGCTCCCTCAGCGACCGGATCATGAACCGCTACGGCGATACGCCCCTGGGGATGGTGGAAAGCGCGCTCGAATTCCTCCGCATCGCGGAGTCCCACGGGTACCGCCAGATCATCCTGTCGATGAAGTCCTCGAATCCCAAGGTGATGATCCAGGCCTACCGGCTCCTCGTCGAGCGCATGGCAAGGGAGGGCATGCTCTATCCGCTTCACCTGGGGGTCACCGAGGCGGGCGACGGGGAGGATGGCAGGATCAAGGGGGCCATCGGCATCGGATCGCTGCTCCTGGACGGTCTGGGCGACACGATACGGGTCTCCCTGACGGAGGACAGCGTCTACGAGATACCCGTGGCTCGCGCCATCGCAGACAAGGCGATGAGCCTTTGGGGCGAATCCGTCCCGGCAGGCCCGGGGGTCGACCAGATTGATCCCTATCACTTTGAGCGAAGGCAGGTTGCGCCGTTGGACTTCGGAAATGGATGCCCGATCGGTCCCGAGCAGCCCCCGCGGGTCATTGTCCGGATGAAGCCGGAGGCCCTGCCTGGCGCCGCCGCCCTGCTGAAGGATCCCACGCTGGTCGATTGTCCCGTCGAGGGGATCCTGGTGACCGTCGACTCGGAGGAACAGGCCTCAAGGATCGGTTCGACCATTTGGGGCGCACCGACTCGACCCGCTTTTCTCGTCCTCGAGACCGGGCCCGACCTGGGCCCGGGGAACCTCGTTCCCGCCCTTGCCGGCGCAGCAGGCGGGACTGCCGTCGTGATCCTGCGCCAGTTCGGCCCGGCTGAATCCGCCGACTTTGCGGTCTGGGCCGACTTCTGCCGCGCAAGGGGTTGCTTCCTTGCCGCGGCAGTGCTCGCCGCCGACGTTCCCTCGCTGGCCACGTCCCTGAACGCGCCCGGCTTTGACCGCCTGATAGTCACGCTTGATCCGGAATTCCGTCGGGGCTCCAGGGAGGAGGGCAGGCAGGTGCACAGCCTTGGCGCCTACCGCCAGTTGGTCGCGGCCCTTGCGGCTGCCGGATTGAAGGCTCCCGTCTGGATCCGCAACATTCCGCAGACGGAGGTCCGGGGCGACAACAGCTTCCTGTCGAAACTCCTCGATGCGAGTTTCCTCACGGGAGGCCTGCTTTGCGACGGGATCGGCGACCTCCTGAGCATTGAGACCGAAGCCGACCCGGCCAGGGCTGCAAGGCTCTCCTACAACGTGCTGCAGGGCGCCGGGGCGCGCATCTCCAAGACCGAGTTCGTGGCCTGCCCGAGCTGCGGCCGGACGCTGTTCGACCTCCAGGAGACGACGCAGCGAATCCGCTCGCAGACCGGGCACCTGAAGGGCGTGAAGATCGCCATCATGGGCTGCATCGTGAACGGCCCTGGAGAAATGGCCGACGCCGACTTCGGCTACGTGGGGGGCGCCCCGGGCAAGATCAACCTCTACGTCGGAAAGCAGTGCGTGCAGTACAACCTGCCGCAGGCGGAGGCCGACGCGCGCCTGATGGCGCTGATCCGCGAGCACGGGAAGTGGGTCGAGCCCGTGCTGCCGGCCTGACCCGCAAATTATTTTCCCGAAAAAAAATTCCCGGCGCCCGCGGAAACGGGCCCCGAATTGTGTCATCCAGAAGACGGCCGATGTATTCAAAAACACACACGCCGTCACAGATCCGTAACGATTGTGTAACCTGCACGCCTGCTTCCAAAGCCTCTTCCGGGACGGTGTAGTTTTTCGGAAACTACGTTAATCCCCGCGTGCGTTTCCGAAAGCTAACATGGGCTGGTGGAGGCAATGAAAAAATGAAAAAAGTTATGCTCACGGGGCCTGTGAACAACTTGTCAGAAAGTTCGTCTTGAAATGCTTTTTGGGTTCACAGTTAGTGCGCCTTCGTTCAGTTGTTTAGCGCTCACCCCCGTTCTTTCACCCCGTTCATTTGCCGTCCTTCCAGGGACTCCCGGATTTGCTACGTACTGTCTTGGCCATCAACGATTTGGCAATTACTGCCTGTCGGACACCCATGCGATCGGCCAGGTTTGAATTTTTCCCGGAGTTTTGAGGAGGATGCGCCAGATAAACGTGGCGGAGGAGCCCCCGGCGGCGCAGTGTGAATAAACCCGTCCCTCCCCAAGCTCGCACATGCCATCCTCGTCCCTATCGTCCAGCCTCTGGGAGACCGTAAAGTGCGACTTCAAGGCGCTGTTTCCCGAGGACGTTTTCCAGATGTGGTTTGAGCCGATGGTGTGCCTGGATTCGAAGGAAGACTCGGTCTCGCTGGGTGTGCCTAACGACTTCGCGGCCATCTGGATCCATGACAACTATCTCGACCTGATCACCCAGCGCCTCCGGCTCACCGCAGGCCGCATGGTGAATGTGACGCTCAAGAAGATGGATGCCCAGCCCGGGCCCGCCCAGGCCCTGCGCGCACCAGACCCGGCGCCCGGCGCGGCGGCGAAGGCCCGGGCAGCCGCCCGGCGCTCGCCCCGGGTCGACGACAGGGGTCCCGCCACGGGCACGTTGACTCCCCGTAACACGTTCGAAACGTTCGTCGTCGGCTCCAACAACCAGATGGCCCATGCGGCGTCGCTCGCCGTCGCCCAGGCTCCCGCCCAAGCCTACAATCCCCTTTTCATCTGCGGCGACGCCGGGCTGGGCAAGACCCACCTGATGCACGCGATCGGCCATGCGGTGCTTCGAAACCGCCCCGACGCCAGGGTTGCCTACCTTTCGACCGAGAAGTTCACCAACGAGTTCATCCAGGCGCTGCAGGAAAAGAGCCTGACCCGGTTTCGCCAGAAGTACCGGCACATGGACGTCCTTCTCATCGACGACGTGCAGTTCCTCTCGGGCAAGGAGGGCATCCAGGAGGAGTTCTTCCACACCTTCAACGACCTCTTCGAGTCGGGAAAGCAGATTGTCCTGTCCAGCGACCGGCGGGCGAGCGAGATCCAGAAGCTGGAGTCCCGCCTTGTCTCGCGCTTCGAATGGGGCCTGGTGGCCGACGTGCAGGCGCCCGACTATGAGACGCGCCTCGCCATCCTCCGCTCGAAGACCGCCACGCTCAAGTGCGAGGTGCCGGAGCCCGTCCTGGTCTTCATCGCCCAGAACATCACCCGCAACATCCGCAGGCTCGAGGGGGCCTTGATCCGGGTGGCCAGCCACTCCGTCCTCTTTGGCCAGACCCTGGACGCGGCCGCCGCCGAGCGCATCCTCCACGATCTCCTCATGGAGCAGGCGCAGACCCTCCTCACGATCGAGACGATCCAGAAGCGCGTGGCAGACCACTTCCAGATCCGCCACAGCGACATGACGAGCAAGCGCAGGCCGAACAACATCGCCATCCCCAGGCAGGTTGCGATGTACCTCGCCCGCACGCTCACCAAGCATTCCCTCCAGGACATCGGCGACGTGTTCGGCGGCCGCGACCACGGCACCGTCATCCACGCCTGCAAGGCCGTCGACAACATGATGGAGCAGGACGCCTCGATGCGCAGCAGCGTCGAGTTCCTCCGCACCCAGCTTTCAAGGTAGGGACGGGCGGCCCGCCCGTCCGGATCCGCTTTCACGCCCAATACCTGGCCCTCGGGTCTGTCTTGAACTTATCGCCGCATGACCCTTTCCCCCGAACAGCAGCAGGCCGTGGCGGCCTGGGTGGCCGCAGGCGACAATCTCTCGGTAGTCCAAAAGAAGCTCATCGAGCAGTTCAAGCTCTCGCTCACCTACATGCAGGTCCGCTTCATCGTGGACGACCTCGAGCTGAAACTGAAGGACCCGGTCGCCAAGGCGGATTCGAACCTCGGCGCGGCCGGACCGGGCCACGCCGCTCCCCAGCCGCCGCGCGGCGAACGGAAGGGCTTTCTGGAAAAGGCCAAGGAGAAGCTCGGCCTCGCGAACGACGAAGCCGCACCGGAGCCCGGGATCGAGCCGGAGGAGGATGCGTTTCCCGGGGCAGCCGGTGGCGTAAGCGTCTCGGTCGACAAGGTTACGCTGCTCCCGGGCGCGCTCGCCAGCGGCACCGTGACCTTCAGCGACGGCGTCACCGGAAAGTGGATCGTGGACAACCAGGGCCGCCCGGGACTTACCGAGATCAGCAAACCCGGCTACCGCCCGGCGCCGGCCGACGCCCAGGACTTCATGCAGCAACTGGGCGCAGCGCTGCAAAGGCGGGGCTTCTGAAACCGTCGGTCACGGCTGCTGGCGATCCACCAGACCCCCGATGATTGCCTGAAAATCGTTTATGGAAAACGGCTTGGAAAGACACGTTTTGCCGTGCTTTCGAAGGAATTCCTGAAAAGTCTGGTTGATGACGTCTCCTGTCATGAAATAGACCCGCTTGGCCAGGTCGGGTGACACATCGAGGATGTGCTCGTAAAACCGGATCCCCCCCATGCCGGGCATCTTCCAGTCGCATATGATCGCGTCAAACCTGCGGCGCAGCAATAGCTCGGCAGCCTCCTCCCCGCTTTCAGCTGTCGCCACTTCATAGCCCTGGCCCTTGAGAAGCTCCTCAGCAAGGGTGCGAATCCATTCCTCGTCGTCGACGACCAGGATCGCCTTGCTTGCGGCCGGCGGTTTCGGTGCTGACAAGGCGGTGGGCGTCTCGCTCTGCTCGTCAAAATTCGGACTGATTCCGGTCGTCGGCAGTTCGATGATGAAGGTTGCCCCCTGACCCAGTTCGCTCTTCACCGTGATGTGGCCGCCGTGCTCCCGGATTATGCCGTAGGTCAGGCTCAAGCCGAGCCCGGTCCCCATGCCGATAGGCTTCGTCGTGAAGAATGGATCAAAGATCTTGGACAGATTCTCCGGACGGATGCCGGGTCCATTGTCAGAAAGCTCGATGCGGAGCCAGGAGTTGGCCAACAGGGTCCTGATCTCGATCTGTCCGTCGCGGCGGAAGCCGTCGAGTGCCTGGCGCGCATTGCTGAGGATGTTCACGAAGACCTGTTGCAACTGGTGGCCGTCCGCCATGATCTTGGGGAGGCCGTCCTGATACTTCCTCACAATCTCGACATTACTGGTGCGCAGGTCGTAGGCAACGATCTCGACCACCTCATCCAGCGTGGAGTTTACGTCGGTCAGGCCCCGCTCCGGCGGCCGCTGGCGGGCAAAACTGAGCAGGCCCTGCACGATTCTGTGACAGCGATGGGCGCTCTTTGCGATGATCTCCAACTGGCGCCTGATCGGCGTGTTTTTGTCATTCAGCAAAAGGAGGTCCGAATAGCCGATCATGGCCGCCAGGGGATTGTTCAACTCATGGGCAACACCAGCCACGAATTGCCCGACCGCCGAAAGCTTCTCGCTCTGGAGAAGCTGGGTTTGCGTCGTCTTGAGGGTTTCAAAGGTCTTCTCGAGCTCGGACCTCGAGCTCTGAAGTCTTCCGGTCATGCGGTTGAACTCCTCGGCGAGCTCCCCGCACTCGTCGTTGGAAAAGCGCTCGATCCGCCTCGAAAAGTCACCGCGCCCCACTGCCTCCGCAGAATCCCTGAGTTCGCGCAGCGGCCGGATGGACCGCCGCACGAAAAGCCAGACTGTCGCCCCGCTTACCAGGATTCCGGCGATGCTCACCGAGATCAGCGTCCATCGCGTGTCCTGGAGCGCCCGCAGATTCTGTTCGTAGGAGGAGAGGAGGACATACCGGAACCCCTCTGCGGGACCCCCGACATGGTAGGTCCCGGCAAGCCCCCTGAAGTGCTCACCGTGGAGTAGCACCTCGCCGCGGTCGGCGGCGCCCTCAAATCCAAGCTGGCGGACAGCCTCGTCAGAGTCAAAACTTTGAAGGGTTGACGCGGTGACCTGTCCGCCCGACAGGACCAGGATCTCCGTCTGCGCAAGCTTCTTGAACTCCTGGACCGCGGCTTCCCCGATGCGCACGCCGACGACCAGCACACCCAGCGGCTGCCCGCTGTCCGGAAGCGTCACCGGCACGGCGACGACCTCGAACGTCGTCCCATCCAGGCTCACGCACCCGGCTCCCGCCCCTCCCTCGAAGGCCGTGGCGGCAATCCCGGCTGTGGCGCGGGCAAAATCCTCGAGCTGGAATGCGGCCCCCCTGAGGGCTCCGACCGGTGCCGAATGACGGTCCGAAATGAACATCAGGGCGGCGGAATCGTCGTTGAACTCCCCAAGCCGGTCGTTTGAAAACAGCCGCACGGTGTTCTCGGCGGCGGACGTCCGCCCCGCCGCAAGGCGCTGCGCGACGCTCCGGTACCTCGAATCCGCAGCTTCGTTGCGGAAGCGGGCCAGCAGATCGTTCAGGCGGTTGTCCAGAAGTTCCTTGAATACGCCATCGGCCGTCAGGAGAGTCTGCGAGGCTTGGGCCTGGACCTGCCCGCTGATGTGTTCGTTGACGATCCACACCATGATCAACGGTACAAGGACAAGGAATCCCAGGACGGGTATCAGCACCTTCGTTTGGACGCTCATGCGCCTCTGCTTCGGTTCCGTCGGCATGGCCCGTATTCAGTACTTGGGCAGGTCGGACAGGCCCAGCGTGAAGTCGGCCTCCACCTTCCCGTCCGCCGGGACGGTCACCATCTGGACCTTGCCCGGCAGCCTTTCCTGCCAAGCCTTGAGTCGGTACGTTCCCGCCGGCACGTTCTGGATCAAGTACCGGCCGCGCCGGTCGGCCTTCGCAAAGCACCGGTTCGGCAGGACCAGAATGATGCAGTGCATCTTGGAGTGGATGCTGCAGAAGACGTCCACCTGCCCCACTTGGCTGAACGTGATGACGGGCACGCGTTCCGTCGTGTAGAGCCCGAGATCGAACTCCTTTGCCTCGGACATCGAGAATACATTGTGAAAAATGTCGTCGGCGTTGGGCCAGCGGACTTTGGAACCGACAACGATAGGCATCACATGGGGCTCAAAGCTGACATCTCGCTGGGTGATCGTGGCCACTGGGGCGTCGCCGCCGTCCTTGGGTGCCGCCAGCGGCTGGTCTATATAAACGACAAAGTCCGTCAGGTGCTGGTAGTCGATTCGCTCGGCGAACTTGTAGCGCAGGCCTGAGTAGGCGCCTCCTTCTCTCGGCGCGGACTTGGCGGGGGGCCCGTTGGCAACGACCGTTCCAGTGATCGTGGCCGCAACCGCGGTCGCCCCCCAAAAAGCCCCGGAGAGCCCAATCCAGGCCGACACTCCAATAGAAAGAAGCTTGCGAATGGCCATTTGCTCAAAACCTGACGCCGAGTTCGGTGGAGTAAAGATCCTCGTGGCCACGGTCATCGCCTCCAGTCGTCATGCCCCACTCCGGGCTGAATTCAACCTTGAGCACCATCGGCGGTGCGAATTGATAGCCGAGCCCCAGGCTCAGCCGGTCCAGCCTGGTTGTCGAACTTTCGAAATAGTATTCCCCAAAATTCCCCTGCCCGACCAGGGGGTAGCCGGAGGGCGCCCGAATCAGACTATAGCGCACGGAGGCATACATCGCATCGGTGAGATGCTGCACGCCCTCCACATACCCATACCGCATTCGGCGCAGATCATCGGCCAACGGGTCGTTGTCATCGAAACGGACGATCCCTCCCGCGGCTTTCAGGCTTCCTCCGGGCCAGCGCACGGATCCGTCCAGCTCGTAAAGGTTTGCCCCGAATCGGGTCGTGACAGGCGTGGGCCCCAGGGGCCTCAAGAATGCGCCGCCAAACCAGAGAGCCGCGTACTGGTCGTCCACGGCGCTGAGGTCGCCGGTTCGCATGGCACTCGCGCTCAAATGCAGCCAATGGAAGGGGTCGAAGCCGATGCGGCCCGCGACCGCCTTGCCGGGGCTGTAATTGTGCAGCGCGTGCGCGCCCCCGTCCTGAACAGACACCACGTAGGTGAACTGTGCCGCGTTGCCGTAGGCCTCAATACCCTGGTCGAATCCCCAGAGATCGCTCAGGGAGTGTGAAATCAAAGGATTCTCCAAGGGATATCGGAATTGATATTCCTCCCCGAACGGGATGTTGAACCGGCCGGCCTTGAGGCTCAGGAGATTTTCGCGGCCCCAGTGGCCCGAAAGGTTCTCAATGTCGGCGTACACCTCGCCCAGGTGAAGGCTCTCGTCGCTCGCCTCCCGCGTCATAAGGTCCAATTCGGACACCAAATACACATCGTTCACAACCGGCGCCTCCACGAACAGCCTGGCCTCATCAATGCGAAAGTCCCCGTTGGGAAACTGTCCGCCGGAGCCCGACTTGAAATACCCCAGGCCCGCGTCGCCGCTCAGCCTGACCTCGTGCTCAGGATCCGCCCCGGGCTTGCTCTCCTCAGGCGGCTGCTGCCCCTGATTCTTCGCAAGATTCTCCAATTCCTGACCCTGGCGCTGGCTGGATTGGCTGATGGCATCCAGCTTTGAACTCAACTGGTCGATGGTTTTTTGCTGGGCGTCGACCTCGGCCTGAAGGTGACGGTTGTGCTCAATCAGGTCGTGAATCTGCTGCTCGGAGGATTCCGGCGCTTGAGCGAGCAACCGCCCTCCGGCGAGAATACATCCCGCCCCGGCTATGAGTAGAAACTGGGCTGGTCCACGCACGCAACGATTGGAATTGGCGAGTAGTTTCATCATTAGCGGACGGGCGGCAAGCAACTTGAGGCAATTTCTCAGTCAACGCCGGCGCAAAGACTTATAAATTCCGCTTCGGTGATCACGCGAACCCCAAGATCCCTGGCCTTCGCCAGCTTTGAGCCGGCGTCCTCGCCCGCGAGCACATAGCTTGTCTTCTTGCTGACGCTCCCGCTCACCTTGCCGCCTGCGGCCTCGATCCGCTCCGTGGCCTGTTCCCGGGTGAGGTTGGGCAGCGTCCCCGTCAGGACAAACGTCTTCCCTGCAAGCGCCGCATGGGACGCAAGATTCCTCGCCGGGGCGTTGGGCGCCACGCCAAGCTCGATCAATTCTCCGATCAGGGCCCGGTTCCTCGGCTGGTTGAAGTGGCCCACAATCGCCTCGGCCATGGTTTCGCCAAAGCCGGCGATCAGGGTGGCGTTCTTTTCTCCCAGGAAGTCCTCCCTCCTGGCCGCGGCCAGCGCCTCGAGCCCGCCAAATTTTGCGGCGAGGTCCTTTGCCGAGGAGACTCCCACGTGCGGAATCCCCAGCCCATGGACAAAGCGCCAGAGATCCGCCTTCTTGCTGGCTTCTATGGCCGAAAGGAGGTTGTCCGTGGACTTCTCGACACTCTTTCCAAGGGCCAAGAGTTCGTCCCTACGCAGACGGTAGATGTCCGCGACGCTCTTCACCCAGCCCTTTTCAACCAGGGTGTCGACCATCGCAACGCCGAGACCGTCGATGTCGACGCATGCCTTGGACGCAAAATGCGACACCCTCCGCCTCACCTGCACGGGGCAATCCTGGTTCGGGCATCGGACGGCCACCTCACCCTCCCTCCTGACCGCGGGCGTGCCGCACGCAGGACACTTGTCCGGAAAACGGTACTTCTCGCACTTCGGATCCCGCTTGCCGGTGTCGACGCCGATCACCGCCGGTATGACCTCCCCGGCCTTTTCTATGAAGACGCTGTCGCCGACCCTGATATCCTTGCGCGCTATCTCGTCAGCGTTGTGCAGCGTGGCCCGGGACACCGTGGTGCCGGCCAGGACCACCGGCTCGAGCTCGGCGACGGGCGTCAGGACCCCCGTCCGACCCACCTGGACCGATATGGCGAGCAGCCTGGTCTCGGCCCTCTCCGCCGCAAACTTGTAGGCCATGGCCCATCGCGGAGCCTTGCTCGTGCTTCCCGCCTCCCTCTGCAATCCGAGGGAATCCAGCTTCACGACCGCCCCGTCGGTCGCATAGGCAAAGCTGCGTCGCGTTCCGTCGAGTTCCTGGACCGCCTTCCAAACCTGCTCGATCCCGTGGGCCTTCCAAAACTTCTCCACCGTGGGCAATCCCCAGGCGCGCACCCTTGCCAGGTACTCGCTCTGCGCCTCGCCTGCGGCCCCCGCCGGCGAGAATGCGCCCAGCCCGTAGAGGACGATCTCCAGCTTCCGCTGGGCGACCTCCCGCTGGTCGAGCTGCTTGAGCGTCCCGGCGGCCAGGTTCCTCGGATTCGCATAGAGCTCAAGTCCCTCCTCCTCCCGGGCCGCATTGATCCGCTGGAACTCGGCAAGCGTGAGGTAGACCTCGCCGCGGATCTCGATCGCCTCGGGCACCGGGGCCCCCTTCCCCCCCTTTAGCCCCCTCGGGAGCGAGGCTATCGTGAGGACATTTGCGGTCACGTCGTCGCCCTCGACCCCGTTCCCTCGCGTCACGGCCCGGACGAGCCGCCCCTTCTCGTAGGTCAGGCTGACCGCAAGGCCGTCGATCTTGGGCTCAACCACATAGTCCAAGTCCTGCCGCCCGAGCGCCTTGACCAGGCGGGCGTCAAACTCGCGCAGTTCCGACTCGGAGTACGTGTTGTCCAGGCTCTGCATCGCCTGCCTGTGCCGGTACGTCCTGAATCCCTCCGCCCGGTCGTCCCCCACCCTGGCCGTCGGGGACTCTTCGGCTCCGGCGGCCGCCGCTTCGGGGAACCTCCCCTCCAAGTCCGCAAGCTCCCGCTTCAGCCTGTCGTAGTCCTGGTCGCTGATCTCCGGCGTCGCCTTCCTGTAATACAGTTCGTCATGGCGCGCGAGCTGGATGCGGAGCGCGGAGATGCGGGCTTTGGCCTTGGCGGAATCCATCCCCCGGATTCACGCATGGCCCGGGCCCGATTTCAACGCCACAAGGAGCGCTCGAGCTCTTTGGAGGTCCGTTGTAGGTCAGCGAGCTTGCTCGCGCTCCGGGAAGGCGCGAGCAAGCTCGCTGACCTACGATGGTCGAACAACCCGGGTCTGTAAGAACTCGCCACGGGCACCCGCCGGAGGTAAGCCTCACGCGAGTTCAGGTTCATCCCGAAACCGAACTAATCCCCTCCCATGCCCAACGTCCCAGGCCTTCGAAGCCCCTACATCAAGGTTGGACGCATCGTCTATTTTGGACGCATGCTCGACAAGATTCGCCTTCACGAGGCCGGAAAACTCCCCGACGACTACGTCGACAACCTGGGCGACGAGAAGCCCGGTGTGTTTGATTACCGCTGCTGCCGCTTCCTGCGGGTGCCCTTCCGCGACATCCGTCACCGCACGCTCGAGGGCGGATCCGACGACGAGATTCTCGAGTGGGCCGAAGCCAAGGGCGGCAAGCGCCAGGACGACGAGTGCGTGGTCTGGAATTCCTTCATGATGAAGCGCGGCTGGCACGACCACCCAGACAACGTCTCGCGCCTGCGCTTCCGCGTGAAGGAGGCGGGCCTTCAGGACAAGCCGATCCAGACCTTTTTTGACTTCATCGATTTCGACGAGGGCCGCGACCCAGTCGGCGCGAGGCTCTGGGAGAACGTCTGATTTCAGGTCGCGGCACGCATTCGCCTCCAGAAGGTAGGACGAGTCGTCCCGACGAGCCGCCATTCGCCTAGTCCGTTGTAGGTCAGCGAGCTTGCTCGCGCCTCCCTGAGCGCGAGCAAGCTCGCTGACCTACGAGGGTCAAAAGCCCTAGGAAAAGCCCTATGGCCTGTTTGGGCCCCGGCTTGAGTTTTCGGCAGCTGTGTGTTGTAATACCACCTCTCTCTAACAATTTGCAGGCCCGACCCGATGCTCTCGAACAAAGCTCCCCGCACTCCAACCTTCCTCCTGGCACTTGCGCCCATTGCGTGGCTTTCGGGCTGCGGCCAAACCCCTGCCCAGGACGTTGCGCCCCCCCCCAGCGTCGAGGTGACCGGTGTCATTCAGCGCGACGTGCCCATCAGCGAGGAGTGGGTGGGTACCTTGGATGGACTTGTAAACGCCGAGATCCGTGCCCAGGTGTCCGGATACCTCCTGAGGCAGGTCTATGCGGACGGCGCCGCGGTCAAGAAAGGGGACCTGCTGTTTGAAATCGACTCGCGGACGTTCCAGGCAGCCTACGACCAGCTCAAGGCGAACTTTGACAAGGCTGAGCTCGATCTTAAGCGGGCGTCGGAGCTGGTCGACAAGCAGGCCGTGTCCCGGGAGGACTACGACAACGCGGTGCAGGCCGATCTCGCGACAAAGGCCGCCCTGGAATCGGCGCAACTGAACCTGGATTTCACCCGTATTGTCTCGCCCATCGACGGGATCGCAGGAATTGCCTCGGCCCAGATAGGGGATCTTGTCGGGCCGGGATCGGGGTCGCTTACGACGGTTTCGACCGTCGACCCGATCAAGGCCTACTTTCCGGTGAGCGAGCAATCCTACCTGGGCTTCAAGAAGGAGCACCCGGGCAAGTCCGGGGTGTTGAGCGATGTCGACCTCGAGCTGGTTCTCACCGACGGGAGCGTGTACCCGCTTCGCGGGAAACTTTTTGCGGTGGATCGGGCGATCGACCCGGGCACCGGCACGCTGCGGGTAGCGGGGGTCTTTCCGAATCCCGCCCACCTGCTGCGTCCGGGTCAATACGTGCGGGTCAGGGCGGTGGTCCGCGTCCTGCGCGGTGCGCTGCTGGTGCCGCAGAGGTCGGTGTCGGAGCTGCAGGGGGGGTATCAGGTGGCGGTTGTCGACGATGACAACCACGCCCACATACGCAATGTGCAGGTGGGGGACCGGGTGGGATCCTTTTGGGTCATTTCCCAGGGTTTGCATGCCTCGGACCGCGTGGTGTCCGAGGGGGTGCAGAAGGTCAAGGAAGGGGCTGTTGTGAACCCGCTTCCCAGGGAAGCGCCGCCCGGGCCGAATTGAGGAAACTGCGAGCATTTCCCGCTTCTTCATCAACAGGCCCATCGTGGCCATGGTCATCTCCATCCTGACGGTGATCGTCGGGATTGTCTCTTTTCTCGGCCTTCCCATAGCCCAGTTCCCAAAGATCGTTCCCCCGGAAGTCCGAACCACGACAAGCTATGTCGGGGCGGACGCCCAGACCGTCGAGCAGTCCGTGGCCACGCCGATCGAGCAGCAGATGAGCGGCGTGGACAACATGAACTACATGTACTCGATCAACGGGAGCGACGGATCGCTCCGGTTGACGACGAATTTCGACATAGACACCGACCCGAACACCGACCTGATCCTGACGCAGGCGCGCGAGTCCCAGGCGGGCCCCCAGCTTCCGCCCGATGTCGCGGCGTACGGGGTGACGGTGCAAAAGGCCCTCTCCGCGCCGCTGATGCTGATCGCGCTGAACTCGCCCCGCGGGACGCACAACAGCACCTTCCTGGCGAACTACGCATACATCAACATCAACGACCACCTGACGCGGCTCAAGGGCATCGCGAGCGTCGCCGTGTTCGGCGCCGGCCAGTACGCGATGCGCTGCTGGGTGAAGCCCGACCAGCTGGCCAAGCTGAACCTGACCGTCTCGGACGTCATCAAGGCCGTCCAAAGCCAGAACACGGTGAACCCGGCGGGAGAGATCGGAGCGGAGCCGGCGCCCAAGGGCCAGGAATTCACGTACTCGGTCCGGGCGCAGGGGCGGCTGGTCTCCCCGGACGACTTCGCCAGGATCGTCATTCGCGAGAATCCGGACGGCTCGGCGGTGCGCCTCAAGGATGTGGCCAGGATCGAGCTTGGCGCGCAGGTGTACAACGTGATGGGCCGGCTCAACGGCGAGCCCGCCGCCAACATTGCCGTGTACCAGCTTCCCGGGTCCAATGCCCTGGACGGCGCCAAGGCGGTGAAGGCCGAGATGGCGGAGCTGAAGAAGAGCTTCCCGGCCGATCTCGACTACACGGTGGGTCTCGACACCACCCTGGCGGTGTCGGAAGGCGTGAGAGAGATCTCCCAGACCCTCTGGGAGGCCCTGCTGCTCGTCGTCCTGGTGGTCTTCATCTTCCTGCAGGGCTGGAGGGCGACCCTCATCCCACTGCTCGCGGTGCCCGTGTCGCTGATCGGGACCTTCATTTTCTTCCCAGCCTTCGGGTTTTCCATCAACACGCTCTCCCTGTTCGGCCTCGTGCTTGCGATCGGCCTCGTGGTCGATGACGCGATCGTCGTGGTCGAGGCGGCGGAGCGCCACATCGAGGAGGGCCTTTCGCCGCGCGACGCCGCCCTGAAGGCCATGGAGGAGGTCGCGGCGCCCGTCATCGCGATTGCGATCATCCTCGCCGCCGTGTTCGTGCCGACCGCCTTCATCCCGGGCATCACCGGCCGGCTCTACCAGCAGTTTGCCCTGACGATTGCGATCTCGGTGATCATTTCCGCCTTCAACGCGCTCTCGCTCAGCCCCGCCCTGTGCGCCCTTCTACTCAGGCCGCGGAAGGAAGGGAGCGGGGGCCCGTTGGGAAGATTCTACGACGCCTTCAACCGGATGTTCAGGCGGGCCACCAACGGCTACGTGGGCGTCTCCCGGGTCCTGATCCACAAGTCCGTCTTCGGCCTGCTTCTCCTCCTGGCGTTTGCCGGGGCGGCGGGCCTGTTCGGGCATCGCCTGGCCTCGGCCTTCCTGCCGGAGGAGGACCAGGGGTACGTGTATGTCCAGCTGCAGCTCCCCAATGCATCCTCGCTCCAGAGGACCGCGGCGGCGGCGGCCAAGGTGGAGGACGTGCTCACGCACACTCCGGGAGTCAAGAGCTGCACGTCGGTGATCGGCTTCAACCTTTTCAGCACGGTCTACAACACCTACAGCGCCTTCTTCTTCGTGAACTTCAAGCCTTGGTCCGAACGGCATGGCCCGGAGGAGAGCAGGGAGGGAATTCAGAGGCACATCGACCACGAGCTGCGCAGGATTCCGGACGGGATTGCGACCTCGTTCTCCCCGCCGTCGATTCCCGGAGTGGGCACGGCCGGTGGCGTGACGTTCGTGCTCGAGGATCGCGCGGGCAGGGACATCGCGTTCCTCAACGACAACGTGAACAAGTTTCTTGCGGCAGCGCGAAAGCGGCCGGAACTCACCAAGCTGAGCACGACCTTCCTGCCGACCGTGCCCCAGGTGTTCATCAACGTGGACAGGGACAAGGTGCTCAAGCAGGGTGTCGCGCTTTCGGACGTGTACGGAACCCTTCAGACCTACATGGGCGGGTACTTCGTGAACTACTTTAACCGCTTTGGGCGCCAATGGCAGGTTTATGTCGAGGCCGAGGGCGACTACCGGAAGCGGGCCGAGGACCTGAACCAGTATTATGTCCGAAACCGCGAAGGCAACATGGTGCCCTTGAATGCACTGGCTACGGTCGAGAACCGGCTGGGCCCGGAGTTTACGGAACGGTACAATCTTTTCCGCAGCGCCCAGTTCAACGCCGCCGCGGCCCCGGGGTACAGCTCGCTGCAGGCGACCAAGGCGCTGGAGGAGGTGTTTGCCGCGACGATGCCGCGGGAAATGGGCATCGACTACATCGGCATGTCGTTCCAGGAAAAGAAGGCCCAGGAGGGGGTCCCCCCCGCGGCCATCTTCGGGCTCTCGCTGCTCTTCGTGTTCCTGATCCTCGCCGCGCTCTACGAAAGCTGGTCGCTGCCGTTCAGCGTGCTGCTGACCGTCCCGGTCGCGGTCTTTGGCGCCTATGCCGCGCTGTTCGCGCGCCACATGGAGAACAATGTGTTTGCCCAGATCGGGCTGATCATGCTGATCGGCCTTTCGGCGAAGAACGCGATCTTGATCGTGGAATTCGCCCGCGTCCGGCGGGAGCATGGCCTGTCGCTTCTCGACGCCGCGCTGGAAGGGGCGCGGGTGCGGCTCCGGCCCATCCTGATGACCTCGCTAGCCTTCATTTTCGGATGCGTGCCGCTCTGGATCGCATCGGGGGCCGGCGCGGTGTCGCGCCGGGTCATGGGCACGGCCGTCATCGGCGGCATGATCGCCGCCAGTGCTTTTGCAATCTTCCTGATCCCGATGGCGTTTCACTTTGTTGAGAGCCTTGCAGGGGACAAGGGCAAGGGGAGCGAAGAGCCCGCATCCCATGACCATTGAGGCGCTCGGCGACTCCGCCGTCGTCGTCTCCCTGGGATCCGGCATCGACGAATCGGCGCTGCCGAGGGTTCGTGCCCTCGCGGAGTCGATCGATCGGATTCGCGCCCCTGCGGTCCTGGACGCCGTTCCAGCGTTCTCGACCGTGGCGGTCTACTACGATCCCCTTCGGTTCGCGGGATTTGCGGAGAAGCCGTTCGAGAACATCTGCCGTTTTGTGAAGGACTGCGCGGAAGGGGCGGGAAGGGGTCAGGTTGCGTATGGCTCCGTCGCCGCAGGCGACGGCGCCATACGCAACCTGACCCCTTCGCCGATTGAGATTCCCGTGTGCTATGGCGGCGAATATGGTCCCGATCTGCCGGCGCTCGCGGCGCACTGCGGCCTGACGGCGGATGAAGCCTCCCTTCGTCACAGCGGTGCGGATTACGTGGTGCACGCCATTGGATTTGTGCCGGGCTTTCCGTATCTGGCCGGGCTGCCGTCCGAACTCGCCATGGCGAGGCACGCGACGCCCCGGCTATCGGTTGCGGCCGGTTCGGTGGGAATCGGCGGGGCCCAGACCGGCGTGTACCCGATTGTGACGCCGGGGGGGTGGCAGATCATAGGTCGCTCGCCGATTGAGCTCTTTTCCGTGGAGCGGACGACACCCTCCCTTTTGCGTGCGGGCGACCGGGTGAAGTTCCGGGCGATAACCAGGGAGGAATTCGATAAGGTGAAAGGGGTCGCGGGGGTTGTTTTTAATTAACAAGCGGGCGTTAAAAAAAAAAACCCCGCCCCCCGTCGCGAAGAAAAAACCCCCCGGGTGCGGTCGACCGTCC